>JAFAQJ010000429.1 GCA_019246455.1 Pseudolabrys sp. | reverse complement strand
GCCATTCGCCGAGGTCGTTGGGCGCGCTCGGATCGGCGGCCTGAAGATCGATGACCTGATCGTTCTCGATGACGCCGAGATGCGTGCCGTTGCCGGCTTTGAATGCGACAATTTTCATGAAAGACCGCTCGCGTGGAATGACCGCGGCTGTTGTAAGGCGCGCTTACGTGCCGTGCAATCGGGTCAGCGTGCCGCGTTCGACAGCGTGAAAGCCTGAATAGAGAAATAGCCCATCGGATCGATCCAGTGGGCACACGGCATCCAGCCCACGCCGCGCGCCAGCGCCGACAGCGACTCCAGACTGTATTTGTAGCTGTTCTCTGTGTGGATGGTTTCGCCGGCGCGGAATTCGATTGTATGGCCGGCCACTTTCGCCTTCTGCTTTTTCTTGCTGGCGAGATGCATCTCGATACGGCTGCGCTCGCGATTAAAGAACGCATGATGCTCGAACTGATCGAGCTTGAAGTTGCCATGCAACTCGCGATTGATGCGCACCAGCAGGTTCTTGTTGAACTTAGCCGTGACGCCCTGCGCGTCGTTGTAGGCCGCGTGAAGGATGTTCGTAGCCTTGATCAGATCGGCGCCGACGATCAGCGTCGCGCCGGGGCCAAGAATATCGGCGGCATTGCGCAGAAAGCCCGCCGCTTCGTGCGGCTCGAAATTGCCGATGGTCGAACCCGGAAAGAATCCGATCCGACGCGGCGACGCGGCAGCCGCCGGAGGCAGCGCGAACGGCAGGCAAATATCCGCGACCACGGGCTCGATATTGAGCTTCGGAAAGTCGCGACGCAAATCGGCTTCTTCGTGTTCGACCATTTCGCCGCAGATGTCGACCGGGACATACGCTGCAAGCTGTGGCGCTCGCCGCAGCAACAGCCGCACCTTTTTGTTCGACCCGCTGCCGAATTCGACCAGCGCCGAGCTCGGCGCGATCAGCTTGGCGATCTCAGCGCCCTTTTCGCGCAAGATCTGCATCTCGCAGCGCGTCGGGTAATACTCCGGCAGTTCGGTGATGCGCTCGAATAGCAGCGAGCCTTCGGCATCGTAGAAATATTTGGCGGCGAGGCGCTTCGGTGTTGCTTTGAGACCTGCGAGAACATCGTCGGCAAAGGTCGAGTTAGTCGCGGCGGGCCGCAATGCACGTGCAAGTGCCACCATGTTTGACCCTCGCCTTAAGAATATTCGGCCAGCCGCAGCCCGCTGAACTGCCAGCGCGCCTGCGGATCGACGAAGTTGCGATAGCTGACGCGCTCATCACCTTCGGGCGTGGCGAGCGATGAGCCGCGCAGCACCATCTGATTGATCATGAACTTGCCGTTGTATTCGCCGAGCGCGCCCTCGGCGGCGCGGTACCCCGGATAGGGAAGATAAGCGCTGCGGGTCCACTGCCAAAGATAGCCGCAGGCGTCCGCTACGAGCCCGGCGCGCGCGGCAACCTCCCACTCCATCTCGGTCGGCAGATGCTTGCCGGCCCAACGCGCGAAGGCATCAGCCTCGTAATAGGAGACGTGGCAGACCGGCGCTGCCAGATCGACCTCCTGCAAACCACCGAGCGTCATCGTCTGCCAGCGGCCATCTGCTTGCCGCCAACACCCCGGCGCCTGCCAGCCTTCGGCTTGTACCAGCGCCCAACCGTCCGACAGCCACAGCGACGGCGTCTCGTAACCCTTGTCGGCGATGAATTCGAGCCATTCCGCATTGCTGACGAGTTGGCGTGCGATCTTCACCGGCGCGATCAGGGTGTCGTGCCGCGGTAGCTCATTGTCGAAGCAATAACCGTCGCCGTCGTGGCCAATCTTGTGAATGCCCGACGGCAGATCGGCGTAACCGCCCTCAGCGAGCGCGCGGCGCGGGAAGCGCCAGTTCTTGTCATAAGCGGGGTTGGTCGGATTCTGTGCAAAGGCGTGGAGAATATCGGTGAGGAGCAATTCCTGATGCTGTTGCTCGTGATGCAGCCCGATCTCGAGCACGCGGAAGAGCTCACCGACTCTATCGTCGGCGATGCCCTCGATCAGCCGTTCAACCGCGGCATCGACGTGGGCGCGATAGGCGGTGACTTCCGCGCCGTTGGGCCGCGTGATCAAGCCGCGCTGTGGGCGCGCGTGACGCGGCCCGGCAGCGACGTAGTAGGAGTTGAACAAAAACGGAAACCGCTCGTCGAACGCGCGATACCCAGGATTGTTCGGCACGACCAGAAATTGTTCGAAGAACCAGGTGACATGCGCGCGATGCCACTTGGTCGGGCTCGCGTCCGGCATCGACTGGACGATCTGGTCTTCCGGCGAAAGTGGGGCTGCCCGCTTTTCGGTCTCAGCGCGCACCGCGCGAAACGCGTCGCGCCAATAGTGTCGGCGTTCGCCGAGGTCGCGGAATTCGGCCGGGCGAGACGCGCGGCGCGACGCTGGTAGGACGGCGGTTTGCGCCACGATCGTCTCCGGTTACCGGGTCCTGCTATAACTAGGGAGCTGCCGCCCGGTTGCAACTCTTCCACCAGAGCTACGTCGCAGCAATGCTGACAGATGCGCGGCTCTGGGAGCAGCGTTTGGATTCCACGCAAAATGCCGTCAAATCAGCCGATTTGGCTTCCCAACCCAGTCGGGTACACTTAAAGCGCAAGCAAACGGGCATCAGACCTGTTGCCAGGGGAGGCATGAAATGTCGCGACCGACCAATATCATCGCTGGGATTCTCACCGCGCTCGTCGTCGGGGCCGTTACGAGCGGGCCGAGCCTGGCGCAGGACTGCCCGCGTGGCGATCTCGACAAGGCTTATTGCGACCGCGATGGCGATCTCGTCGCCGACGCCCCGACCGATCCAAAACAATTCATCAATCCGTCAACCCTGATCTTTTCATACACACCGGTCGAAGACCCGGCGGTCTACAGCAAGGTATGGGACGACTTCATCAAGCACATGGAGAAAGTTACCGGAAAGAAGGTGGTGTTCTTCCCGGTGCAGTCGAACGCCGCCGAGATCGAGGCGATGCGCTCAGGCCGTCTCCATATTGCGGGGTTCAATACCGGCTCCAATCCGATCGCGGTGAACTGCGCCGGTTTCGTGCCATTCGCTATCATGGCCGGCAAGGACGGCACCTTCGGCTACGAGATGGAGATCATCGTGCCGGCCGACAGCCCAATCAAGACACCCGCCGACATCAAGGGCAAGAAGCTTGCTTTCACGGCGCCGACGTCGAACTCCGGATTCAAGGCGCCATCCGCGCTGCTCGAATCGGAATTCGGGCTCAAAGCCGAACGCGACTTCACGCCGGTATTTTCCGGCAAGCACGACAATTCAGTGATCGGTGTCGCCAACAAGGACTACGATGCGGCCGCCATTGCCAACGAAGTCATGTTCCGCATGTTCGAGCGCAAGGTCGTCGACAAAGCCAAGATCCGCACGATCTACAAGTCGGCGACGTTCCCCACGACCGGTTATGGCCATGTCTACAATCTCGACCCGGCGGTCGCCGCCAAGGTGAAAGAGGCGTTCTTCAGCTACAACTGGGAAGGCACGCCGCACAAAGCCGAGTTCAAGGAACAGGACAAATTCTCGCCGATCACCTACAAAAAAGATTGGGAAGTCATCCGCAAAATCGACGCTGCGACCGGCGTGAAATACACCTGCAAGTGATGCGCACCTGACGGGCGCGCGCCATGCTTCGCATTCAGGGCCTGACCAAGCGCTACCGCACCGGCGATCTCGCGCTTAAGGGTATCGACCTCGACGTGCCCGATGGGCAGGTCATGGCTCTGATCGGCCCATCGGGAGCTGGCAAATCGACGGTCATTCGCTGCATCAATCGCCTCGTCGAGCCGAGCGCCGGCAGCATTGCGCTCAACGACATCGACATCACCAAGCTCGGCAGCGGCGAACTGCGACGGGTGCGGCGGCGCATGGGCATGATCTTCCAGGAATATGCGCTGGTCGAGCGGCTAAGCGTGATGGAGAACGTGCTGAGCGGCCGGCTCGGCTACGTCAATTTCTGGCAGAGTTGGTTCCGGCGATTTCCGCAATCCGACATCGATGAAGCGTTCCGGCTACTCGAGCGAGTCGGGCTCGATCACATGGCCGACAAGCGTGCCGACGAACTGTCGGGCGGGCAGCGTCAGCGTGTCGGCATTTGCCGCGCATTGATTCAGAATCCGGAGCTACTGCTGGTCGACGAGCCGACCGCGTCGCTCGATCCCAAGACGTCGCGTCAGATCATGCGGCTGATCAAGGAACTGTGCGCCGAGCGCAAGCTCTCGGCCATCATCAACATCCATGACGTGATGCTTGCGCAGATGTTTGCCGAACGCATTGTCGGCTTACAGCTCGGCCAAATCGTTTATGACGGCCCGCCCGACGGGCTGACCCCGACTGTTCTCACGTCGATCTACGGCGAGGAGGACTGGTCGGCGACGATCCGAAAGGTGGACGACAACGCACCCGCCGAAGACAACGTCGTGCCGTTCGAGCCGCCAAAGCCCGA
>JAFAQJ010000407.1 GCA_019246455.1 Pseudolabrys sp. | reverse complement strand
GCCTTGCGGATCGCTTCCGGAACCTCGCGGGCCTTGCCGTGGCCAAAGCCAGCGCGACCCTTCTGGTCGCCGACCACGACGAGCGCGGCGAAACCGAAGCGCTTGCCGCCCTTCACCACCTTCGCGACGCGATTGATATGGACGAGCTTGTCCATGAACTCGCTGTCGCGTTCGCGCTCATCTCGCTTGCCGCCGCGGTCACGCCGTTCTTTGGGTTCACGTGCCATATGCTCTGATCCTAGAAGTTGAGACCGCCCTCACGGGCCGAATCGGCCAGCGCCTTGACGCGGCCGTGATAACGATAGGCGCCGCGATCGAACACGACGTCCTTGATGCCTTTCTGCAGTGCGCGCTCGGCGAGCAGCTTGCCGACCGCCTTGGCCGCGCCGATGTCGGTGCCCTTGGTCTTGGCGTCGGTGAACGTTTTATCGAGCGAGGACGCGGCCGCGAGCGTCTGGCCCTTCTCATCGTCGATCACCTGCGCGTAGATGTGCTTCGAGGAACGGAACACCGACAGCCGCGCGCGGCCATTGGCCGCCATGCGGGTGCGGTGACGAACGCTCTTCCGGCGTCGCGCCGTGCGGATTTTGAGTTTCGACATCGCGCGCTCCGTTACTTCTTCTTGCCTTCCTTGCGGAAGATGTATTCGCCCACGTACTTCACGCCCTTGCCCTTGTAAGGCTCCGGTCCGCGGAAGGCGCGGATCTCGGCGGCGACCTGGCCGACCTTCTGCTTGTCCGAGCCGGTGATCTTGATCTCGGTCGGCTTCGACGCGGCGATCGTGATGCCCTCCGGGATCGGATAGTTCACATCGTGCGAGAAGCCGAGCTGGAGGTTGAGAGTCTTGCCCTGCACCGCAGCACGATAACCGACGCCGTTGATTTCGAGGTTTTCCTCAAAGCCCTTGGTGACACCGGTCATGAGATTGGCGACCAGCGCGCGCACCGTGCCCCACTGCGAGCGGGCGCGCTTGGTCTCGTTTTTCGGGTCGAGCGCAATCGATCCCTTGTCCATTTTCACCGTGACATCGTCCGGGACGACGATCGACAGCGCGCCCTTCGGACCCTTCACTTTCACGGTCTGGCCTTCGACGTTGGCGGTGACGCCAGTCGGAATGGCCACGGGTTTTTTGCCGATACGCGACATTAGAACACCGTGCAGATGATTTCGCCGCCGACATTGGCGTCGCGGGCGTCGTGGTCCGCCATCACGCCTTTCGGCGTCGACAGGATTGAAATGCCGAGACCGTTGTTGACGCGAGGCAGCGCCTTGACCGAGGCGTAGACGCGGCGGCCCGGCTTCGACACACGGGCGATCTCGCGGATCACCGGCGAGCCGTCGAAATATTTGAGCTCGATTTCGAGCTCGTTGCGGCCCGAGGCGTGCGCCACCGAGGCGTAGCCACGGATATAGCCTTCGCTCTTGAGCACTTCGAGCACGCGCTCGCGCATCTTCGAGCCCGGCATCGTGACCTTGCCCTTGTTGCGCATCTGCGCATTGCGAATGCGCGCGATCATGTCGCCGATCGGATCGTTCACAGCCATGCGACCCTCCTACCAGCTCGACTTCACAAGGCCCGGAATGAGGCCCTTGTTGCCGAGGTCGCGCAGCGCGATACGGCTCAGACGTTGCTTGCGGTTAAAAGCCCGCGGACGGCCGGTCAGCTCACAACGGTTGCGATAGCGGTTGGGCGCCGAATTGCGGGGCAGCTCGGCGAGCTTGAGCGTCGCCGCAAAGCGCTCTTCCATCGGCAGCTTCTTGTCCATTGCGATCTTCTTCAGACGCGCACGGCGGCCGGAAAACTTCTTGGCCATGCGCTTGCGCCTGTTGTTCTTCTCAATCGAGCTCTTCTTCGCCATGTCGTCTCCTAGGTATCCGCGTTTGAGGGAACGAGCGGTCCCCTCACTGCCGGAACGGGAAGTTGAAAGCAGTCAGCAGGGCGCGCGCTTCTTCGTCGTTGCGCGCGGTCGTGCAAACGGTGACGTCGAGACCCCAGACATCGGTGACCTTGTCGAAGTCGATCTCCGGGAAAACGATATGTTCCTTGATGCCGAGCGAGTAGTTGCCACGGCCATCGAAGCTCTTCGGGTTGAGGCCGCGGAAGTCACGCACCCGAGGGAGCGCGATGTTCACGAGGCGGTCGAGGAAGTCGTACATGCGGGCCTTGCGCAGCGTGACCTTGGCGCCGATCGCTTGGCCGTCGCGCAGCTTGTAGGTCGCGATCGACTTGCGCGACTTGGTGATGACGGCCTTCTGGCCGGCAATCATCGAAAGGTCGGCGGCGGCGTTGTCAGCCTTCGTGCGGTCGGCCACCGCTTCACCGACGCCCATGTTGAGGACGATCTTGGTGACGCGCGGCACCTGCATCGGATTCTTGTAGCCGAACTGTTTGGTCAGTGCCGGGCGGATGTCGGTTTCGAAGTAGTCGCGCAGACGCGGCTTGTAGTCCGACTTCACGCGCGGCTTCTTCTCCTTCGGCGCGGAGGCTTTCGCGTCGTGCGCCTTCTTCTTTTCGGCCTTGGCGTCCGCCTTGGCTTTTGCGGTCTGGTCGGTTTCAGCCATCGATCTCGACTCCCGAGCGCTTGGCCACGCGCACCTTGCGGCGCGCATCGCCCTCGCCCACGAACTTGAAGCCCACCCGGGTCGGCTTGCCGTCCTTCGGATCGGCGAGCGCCAGGTTGGACAGATGAACGGTGCCTTCCTTCGAGATGATCCCGCCTTCCTGCTGCGGGGTCTGGCGCTGGTGGCGCTTGACCATCGCGACGCCGCGCACGATGGCGCGGCTGGCGGCGGGGTGAACCTCGACGACTTCGCCGGTGCGGCCCTTATCGCGGCCAGTCAACACGACGACCTTGTCGCCCTTGCGGATCTTGGCGGCCATCACAGCACCTCCGGGGCGAGCGAAATGATCTTCATGCGATTCTTGGCGCGCAACTCGCGCGGCACAGGTCCGAAGATGCGGGTGCCGACCGGCTCCATCTGCGGCGTGATCAGGACGGCAGCGTTGCGGTCGAAGCGAATGACCGAGCCGTCCGGGCGCTTGATGTCCTTTGAAATACGGACCACAACGGCTTTCATCACCTCGCCTTTTTTCACGCGACCACGCGGGATCGCTTCCTTGACCGAGACGACGATGACGTCGCCGATCGTGGCGTATTTGCGCTTCGAGCCGCCCAGCACCTTGATGCACATGACGCGGCGCGCGCCGGAATTGTCCGCCACATCAAGGTTGGTTTGCATTTGAATCATTGGCGCTTCTCGTTCTTGTCGTTCCGTGAAGCCGCTATTGCGCCTGCTGTTTCTTCTCGCCCCGGGTCACCGCCCAGCGCTTGAGCTTGGAAAGCGGCCGGCGTTCCTCGATCCAGACCAGATCGCCGACCTTGTATTCGTTGGTTTCGTCGTGCGCGTGATACTTC
>JAFAQJ010000300.1 GCA_019246455.1 Pseudolabrys sp. | reverse complement strand
AGGGCCGGCTGATGCGGCTCGCCGAAAGCTACGGCGTCGTCCGCGACGATTTCCTCAAGCAGTATATCGGCAACGAACTCGACCCGCGCTGGCTCAACCGCGTCTCGAAGCTCTCGGCCAAGGGCTGGAAGGGCTTCATCGCCAAGGACAAGGACCGCGTGAAGGAGATCCGCACCGTGGTCCACGAGCTCGCCGCGCAGACCGGCGTCGAGATCGGCGAATTCCGCAAGATCGTGCACATGGTGCAGAAGGGCGAGCGCGAAGCCCGCCAGGCCAAGAAGGAGATGGTGGAGGCGAACCTGCGCCTCGTCATTTCGATTGCCAAGAAATACACCAACCGCGGCCTGCAGTTCCTGGATCTGATCCAGGAAGGCAACATCGGCCTGATGAAGGCGGTCGACAAGTTCGAGTACCGCCGCGGCTACAAGTTCTCGACCTACGCGACGTGGTGGATCCGCCAGGCCATCACCCGCTCGATCGCCGACCAGGCGCGCACCATCCGCATCCCGGTGCACATGATCGAGACCATCAACAAGATCGTGCGCACCTCGCGCCAGATGTTGAACGAGATCGGCCGCGAGCCGACACCCGAGGAGCTCGCCGAAAAGCTCGGCATGCCGCTTGAGAAGGTGCGCAAGGTTCTCAAGATCGCCAAGGAGCCGCTCTCGCTCGAGACGCCGATCGGCGACGAGGAGGATTCGCATCTCGGCGATTTCATCGAGGACAAGAACGCGATTCTGCCGATCGACGCGGCGATCCAGTCGAACCTGCGCGAGACCACGACGCGCGTGCTTGCCTCGCTCACGCCGCGCGAGGAGCGCGTGCTGCGCATGCGCTTCGGCATCGGCATGAACACCGACCACACGCTCGAGGAGGTCGGCCAGCAGTTCTCAGTGACGCGCGAGCGCATCCGGCAGATCGAGGCCAAGGCGCTCAGGAAGCTGAAGCATCCGTCGCGCTCCAGAAAACTTCGCTCGTTTCTGGACAATTAGCTGTCGCCGGCTTCGAGGATCAACGCCGCGGCGTCGCGGCCGAGACCTTCGCGGCCGGCAGTTCCTCCGTCACGGCGCGATAGGCGTCGGCCAGCCCGGCGCCGAACTGGTCGTCGCGACCCACGGGCCCCAGATCCTTCGCGGTCGCTTGCAAGGCCCTGAGGACCAGCGCGGGCGTCAGCTCCGGCCGGCGCTCGATCATTAGCGCCACAATGCCGCTGATCTCAGCGGCCGAATACGACGTCCCGCTCGAGACCTGGTAGTGCCCGTCCGGGCTCGCCACGACGATATCGACGCCCGGCGCGGCAATCGCGATGTGGCGGCCGATATTGGATTGCGCGAACAGGCCGTCATTCGAATCCGTCGCCGACACTGCGATCACGTTCGGCTCGGCGGCGGGATAAAGCGGCGGCGATTGCGGGCCGTCATTGCCGGCGGCGGCGATCAGCACGATGCCCTTCCTCGATGCGACGTCGAGGGCGCGGTGGATCGCCGGATCAGCCGGCCCGGCAAAACTCATATTGATGACGCGCGCGTTGTGCGCGGCGGCCCAGTCGAGACCTTTCAGGATACTGAAGGTGGTCGCTTGCGCGCTGGCGCCATTCGGGTCGAACGCGCGAATGGCCAGAAGGCGCGCGGCTGGAGCGGCGCCTTCGAGCTTCAAATGTCCGGCGATCAGCGCGGCAATCGCCGTGCCGTGCGCATGCGGCGCAAATGGCGTGTTGAGCACATCATAGCTGTCGGCGATCGTACCGGCCAATTCAGGGTGATTGCCGTCGATGCCGGAATCGATCACGGCGACTGTCACGTTTCCTCCGGTCGCGACGCCATGCGCTTCTGTTAGGCGCAATTTGCCGACGAAATATTGCAGTTGGGCGCCGAGGCTGTCCTGCGGAGCAGTGGCGGCTGGTTGCGGTTCACTGGTCTGGGACAGTGTGAACAGGTAGTTCGGTTGCGCGGTCATCACGGCCCCGTCGTTTTCGAGCGCCCGCACCACAGCGGCGACCGAGCGGCGGTCCGGAATGCGCCAGCGGAACAAGGTCGTGCCGGAGAGTTGGAACGTCTGTGACTCGATCCGGGCGAGGCGGTGCCGGCGTTCGAGCGCGGTCACGGCCTGCGGCGAGATCGTGTTCGGCACTTCGATCACGACTTCGTCCGGCACCATGCGGGTTTCGTTCGCAGGCGGCACGCCACTCGGCCGGTTGTTGCGCGAAGCGGCGTTGCGCGGGGGGTGCGGTTGGCCCGCGCCGGGCGGCGGATAATTGCCGTAATCGGGATCGTCGACCACATTGGTGGACGGCGCTCCCGGTGGAAACGCACCGGGCAGACCCATGATGACCCCGGGCACGAAGCCGCCATAACCCGGGCCACGCCAGCCTCCGCCTCCACCGTAGTGGCCGGAGCCGCGATAGCCCCCGCCACCGTTATTGCCGGGCCCGCGCGGGCTTCCCGCATTCGGCGTGGCCTGTCTCGCCACGCCGGGCGTCTGGCGCACCGTCGCCGACGTGTAGCGATTGACGCTCGGCGTGTAGCGCTTCACACCCGGCGTCACGGCCTGCTTGGTGCTCGACGGCTTGAAATTGCGATAGCGGTCGTCGCGCTGTTGCGCCCACGCGATGCTGATCGTGGCGAACAGGGCGGCAAACGAAAGAACGATGACCTTACGCATAAGTGTCCTCATTCGACCATGGCGATGAAGTCGACGATCTTGTTGTCGCGCAGCTTCGCCACGGCGCGGGCGAATTCGTCCTTCGGCAGGGCAGGTGAGGCGATGCGGATGCGATACATTCCCCCGGCAATCGGTCCGCCAACCACAGTCAGCTTGTTAGTCTCGAGGAATTGCGTCATGTCGGCGGCGCTCGCCTGCGGGACAAAACGCACCAACGCGTAGCTGCCGTCGGTCGCCGTCGCTGTCGTCGAAGCGGTCTGATATCCGCTGAGCTGTTTGGTGTTGAGTGTCATGTCGGCGATCAGGCCGGCTTGCAGAATGATCGCGACAGCGGCCCCAATCGCCGACCATGCCAGGGTGCGGGGCGACAACGAGGCCAGCGCTTCCGAGATGCGTGTTCCCAAGCCGAGCGAACGCGGTTTACGCGCCGGCTCCGCGTCGATCTTCTTGAACAAAGCCTCCATCGCCCGCGCGGACGGCGCGCCGAGCGATTCATTGAGCCGGATTGTCTCGCCGAGCTCGTCGCGCACCAGCGCGAAACGTCGCGCCAGCTCCGCGTCCTGTGCCAGCGCGTCGTCGACGCGCTTCATGTCGCGGCGGTTTAACGTTCCGGCGGCGTACCACGGCAGCATGTCCTCGATCTCGCGGCGTTCGGTGTCGTTGGTCATGGCCATCCTCGTTCGACGCCCCGCGCCGTCAGCAGCTCCGACAGTTTCTTGCGCGCGTAGAACATGCGCGTCTTCACCGTCGCTTCGGGAATGCCGACGATCGTGGCGACCTCTTCGACGGACTTCTCGTGGTAGTAGACCAAGTCGATAATCTCCCGGTGCTCGGCGGACAGTCCGCCCAACGCCTCGCGCAGAATTGCGCCCTTGTCCTTCTTCTCCAGCGCGACCTGCGGGTCATCCGCGGTGTCGACGATGGCTTCGGCTTTCTCCTCGTCCAGCTCCGCTTCGCCTTTGCGGCGCATCGCCGACAGCGCCTTGAAGCGCGCAATAGACATGAGCCAGGTCGAGACTGCGGCGCGGCCCTCGAACGTGCCGGCCTGACGCCACACATCGAGAAACACCTCGCTGATCAGGTCCTCAGCCGTCGCCTCGTTACGCACGAGACGAAGTACGAAGCGGTACACACGCACATGATGCCGGGCATACAGCACCTGCATCGCAAGCCGGTCGCCACCTGCGATCCTTCCGATTAGGACTTCGTCCGCGGTCGTCTGCATCGGCGGTGACTATCGTCTCGCAGTCATGGGTCGCTGGAGGAAGCCGGTAGGTTCAAGCAGAGGGTACGAAAAAATCCGGGACCCGAAATTACGACAATGTGTTCTGCGATGCCGTTAAAGCGTCAGGTGAACGAAGCGGTAAGGCGATGCCGCTACGCGGGGAAATCTTCCTTGTTTTCAGGCATTTGCGGCTAGGCCGAAAAATCCGACGCGGTCTTTGAACCGGCCGGCAGGGTCGAACGACCTACTGGCAGAGGATGTGATTGGCACATCCCTGACGTTTAGGGAGATCGCTATGTTCCGCAAATTCATCATCGCCGCCGGTGCCGTTGCGGCTCTCAGCGCGGCTGCACTTGCTCCGACTTCCGCTTCTGCTGGCTGGCATGGCCATCATGGTTGGGGTCACGGCTGGGGCTACGGCCCGCGCTTCGGCTTCTACGTCGGCGGCCCGACCTATGTGAACGACGGCTGCTACTACACCCGCAAGCCGATTGTGAACGTCTACGGTCAAATCGTTGGTTATCGCCGCGTTCTGGTCTGCGGCTGATTTCGGCGCACGGCCTTCAGACAAGACCCGGCTTCGATGCCCGAGGCCGGGTTTTTCTTTTTCGTAATTTGCTACGTTTCTGGCAGGAGCAGGCCGACGAGATCAAGAACGTTACACGCAATATATTGGATTTGATTGCCATGTTGATGGAAGGCTTCGAACGGAGCGAGATCAAGACCTCCGGCGCGCGCATCGTGACAGTGAAAGCAGGCAAGGGCCCGCCGCTCCTGCTGATGCACGGCAATCCGTTCAACCATCTGTCATGGCACAAGGTAGCGCCGGCGCTGGCGAGGGAGTTCACCGTTGTGTGTACGGACCTGCGCGGCTATGGCGACAGCGAGAAGCCGCCGGGCGGCGACGATCACTCCGGCTATTCGTTCCGCGCGATGGCGCAGGACCAGGTCGAGGTGATGGCAGCCCTCGGCTTCAAGACTTTTTTCGCTGCCGGGCATGATCGCGGCGCGCGGGTCCTGCACCGCATGTGTCTCGACCATCCAAGCGTTGTCACGCGCGCGGCGATTCTCGACATTATTCCTCAGCATCACCTGCTCAATCACATGACCAAGGAATGGGGCCGTTTCTCCTGGCACTGGCTGTTCAATATCCAGCCCGAGCCGCTGCCGGAGAAAATGATGGGCGCCGATCCGGATTGGTTCATCGAAAAGAAGCTCGCCAAAACCAGACAAGGGCTGAGTTTCTTCGATCCCGAAGCCTTGGCGGAATACAAGCGCTGCTTCCGCAATCCGGAAACGATCCACGCGGTCTGCGAGGACTATCGCGCCACCTTCGGCGTTGATCTCGATATAGACACCAGGGATTTCGAGGCGGGCCGCAAGGTCGAGGTTCCCGTCCTCCTGCTGTGGGGCGCAACCGGCGGCGTCGGACGTAATTCAAAACCCGGTCCAGCGGAAATCTGGCAGCATTATGCCAAGAACATCCGGGGCGCCAAGGCGTTGCCGTGCGGACATTATTTGTCCGAGGAGGCGCCGGCCGAAACGGCGACGGCGTTGCGCGAATTCTTTGCCGCGCCGCTGTAACCTTGCTGCCATAAAGGGACCCGCTCCGCTCTCGCGCTGTTCCCTCCCTTCTGCTAGGGCTGCCATTGCGATGAGACACCGGTCCCCAGTGCGCCCACGGTGGCGGAGCACGGAATGCTAAACCCGATCCGCGCGGTGGCGCGGTTTTGCCAGACCAAAATCGGCTGGAATCGCATTGGCGTGGTGTTGAGCCTGACCATCATAGGCATCGCGGCATATGTGCTGGTGCATATGCTGCGCGACATCGACGTGAACCAGGTCTATGCCGCACTGAGGGCAACCAAGACACGAGATATCGCGCTTGCCGCGCTGTTCGTCGCTGGCGGCTACTTCACGCTGACGTTCTACGACCTGTTTGCGCTGCGCACGATTGGACGCAAGGAGATACCTTATCGGGTTGCGGCGCTCGCCGGCTTTAGCAGTTACTCAATCGGTCACAATGTCGGCGCGACGGTCTTCACTGGTGGCGCTGTTCGTTACCGGATTTACTCGGCTTGGGGCCTCGACGCCGTCGAAGTCGCGAAGATCTGCTTCGTCGCCGGCCTAACCTTCTGGCTCGGCAACGCCACCGTGCTCGGGCTCGGCGTGACGATTGAGCCGACTGCGGCGACGGCCATCGACCAACTGCCGGCGGTCGTCAACCGCGGCATTGCGCTTGTCATTCTCGTCGTTCTTATAAGTTACGTCGCGTGGGTCTGGATCGCCCCGCGGCAGATCGGCCGTGGCGGCTGGAAAGTTCATCTGCCGAACGGTCCGTCAACTCTCGTTCAAATCGTGATCGGCATCGTTGATCTCGGCTGCTGCGCCGTGGCCATGTACATGCTGCTGCCAGGCGAACCGAATATTGGTTTCGTCACGATAGCGGTCGTATTCGTATCGGCGACGATGCTGGGCTTTGCAAGCCACGCGCCAGGCGGGCTTGGCGTGTTCGACGCGGCGATGCTGGTGGCACTGTGGCAATTCGACAAGGAAGATGTGCTCGCCGGATTGCTGCTATTCCGGCTGCTCTATTATATCGCGCCGTTCATATTATCGCTCTGCATTCTGGGAACGCGCGAGATTCTCATCAGCGTGCGTGGCGCGAAGAAACTCCCGCCGCTGCATAAGGTCGAAACGACTGCGCCGTTGCGCACGGAGCTTGAGAAGAAAGTAGAGTAGTCGACAATGGCTCTCGAAGAGCGAAGCACGTCAGTCGAGGGCCAGGGGCAAAGGGCTGACGGATGGCGTCGGTTTTGGCGCGCTTTGTTCAGCCCGACGTCGCCGCAGTTGGGCGCCGCGACGACAGCATCGTCGATCGGGTCACCGCTCTCGAATCTCGGGCTCATCAACGCGCTCATCGAAGGTTTGCCGGTCCCGG
>JAFAQJ010000263.1 GCA_019246455.1 Pseudolabrys sp. | reverse complement strand
TCGGTGCGGAACCCCACTTAACGACTCATTAACCGGTGGGTTATTCGGGCCGCCACAATTCAAACTGACGCACTACCCAAGCTTGACTCTGGAACAGAGCAAGAACTATGTTCCCGATACGTTCTATCGAACGTATCGGAGAAAGTCCATGTTCCGCGCTGTTATTCAGGAAGCCGCCGCCCTGACCTCGCTCGCCTTGTTCTTCGGGATGATTGTGATCTGGTCGCAGGTTCTCACCTCGATCTGAAGGTCGAGCTGCGGCCTGAGGACAACGGGCACAGCCTGTCGTCGGGCCTGCCTTCGCGGTTGAGCGACTCAAAGGCCGCGTGTTTCCTCACGATCGACCGGTGAGGATGGAATGCCTGCGCTCGATTTCGTGCACCTACACGTGCACTCGTCATATTCGCTGCTCGAAGGCGCGCTGCCGATTAGCAAGCTCGCCGATCTCGCCAAGGCCGACAAGCAGCCGGCGCTGGCGCTTACCGACACCGACAACATGTTCGGCGCGCTCGAGTTCTCCGAGAAGCTCGCGGGCTATGGAATTCAGCCGATCATCGGTTGCGCTTTGGCGGTCGACTTTGCCGACCAGGAGCAACGCAATGGCGCCCCCGCGATCGAGCATGGCCGCGTCGTGTTGTTGGCGGCACGCGAGGAGGGCTATCGCGCCTTGATGCGGCTGAATTCGCGCGCGTTTCTGGAAACGCCCTCGAATGAAGCGCCGCATCTCAAGCTCGAATGGCTCAAAGGAGAAACGGCCGACATCATCGCCCTCACCGGTGGTCCCGGCGGTCCGATCGACCGCGCACTAGGCAGCGGACAAAGTCATCTCGCGGACACACGACTTGACGCATTAATCAACCTGTTCGGCGACCGCCTTTACGCCGAATTGCAGCGCCACGGCACGGCCGCCGAGAAATCGGTCGAGCCGGCCTTGATCGAGCTCGTCTACAACAAAAACCTTCCGCTGGTGGCCACCAATGAACCCTACTTCGCCAAGCGCGAAGATTACGACGCGCACGACGCACTGATCTGCATCGCCGAAGGCAAATTCGTCGCCGAGGGCGACCGTCGGCAGCTCACTACCGAACACCGTTTCAAGTCGCGCGGCGAGATGGTCAAACTGTTCGCCGATTTGCCCGAAGCGCTCGCGTCAACCGTCGAAATCGCGCAGCGCTGTTCGTTCCGCCCGCGAACGCATCAGCCGATCTTGCCGAGATTTTCGGTTGGCGACAAAACCGTCGACGAGGGCCAGGAGTTGCGCACGCGCGCCGAGGCTGGTCTCAAGCTTCGTCTTGCCGCCCACGGGCTCGCTGCCGGCCATGACGAGACGGCTTACAGCGAGCGGCTCGCCTTCGAGCTCGATGTTATCGAGCGCATGAAATATCCCGGCTACTTCCTGATCGTGTCCGACTTCATCCAGTGGGCGAAGTCGCAAGGTATTCCGGTCGGTCCTGGCCGCGGCTCGGGCGCGGGTTCGCTTGTCTCTTACGCGCTTACTATTACCGATCTCGACCCGCTACGCTTTAACCTGCTGTTCGAGCGCTTCCTCAATCCGGAGCGCGTGTCTATGCCGGACTTCGACATCGATTTCTGCCAAGACCGCCGCGACGAGGTGATCCACTACGTGCAGGAACGTTACGGCCGCGACCAGGTCGCGCAGATCATCACCTTTGGCACGTTGCAGGCGCGCGGCGTGCTGCGTGACGTCGGCCGCGTGTTGCAAATGCCCTACGGGCAGGTGGATCGTCTCTGTAAATTGGTGCCGCAAAATCCCGCGGCGCCGGTGACACTCTCGAAAGCAATCGATGAGGAGCCGCGCCTTCAGGCCGAAGCCGAGCGCGATCCGACAGTCAAGCGCGCCTTCGACATTGCGGTGAAGCTCGAAGGTCTCAATCGTCACGCCTCGACCCACGCCGCCGGCATCGTGATCGGTGACCGGCCATTGGCGCAACTCGTGCCGATGTATCGCGATCCAAAATCCGACATGCCAGTCACCCAGTTCAACATGAAGTGGGTGGAGCAGGCGGGGCTAGTGAAATTTGACTTTCTCGGCCTCAAGACCCTGACGGTCCTGGAGAAGGCTATCGAACTCGTTAAACGGCGCGGCATCAACATCGATCTGGCGGCGATCCCGCTCGACGATACGAAAACCTACGAACTGTTGTCGCGCGCGGAGGCCGTTGGCATCTTCCAACTGGAAAGCCAGGGCATGCGCCGCGCGCTCCTCGACATGCGCCCGGACCGATTCGAGGACATCATCGCGTTAGTTGCGCTCTATCGCCCGGGCCCGATGGCGAACATTCCTACTTATTGCGCGCGCAAGCACGAGATGGAGAGGCCGGACTATATCCATCCCAAGCTTGAACCGATCTTGCGCGAGACTTTCGGCGTCATCGTCTATCAGGAACAGGTCATGCAGGCCGCGCAAATTCTCGCTGGGTATTCGCTCGGCGAGGCGGACCTCCTGCGCCGCGCGATGGGCAAGAAAATCAGGAAGGAGATGCAGGCGCAGCGCGAGCGTTTCGTCTCGGGCTGCGTCGAGCGCGACATTCCGAAATCGCAGGCCGACGCGATCTTCGACCTGCTCGAGCGTTTCGCCGAATACGGCTTCAATAAGAGCCATGCTGCGGCCTACGCGCTGGTCGCCTATCAGACCGCCTATATGAAGGCGAATTATCCGGTCGAATTTCTCGCGGCGACCATGACGCTCGATATGGGCAATACCGACAAGTTGTCGGAATTTCGCGGCGAGGCCGAGCGGCTTGGCATCACGCTTAAGCCGCCGGCGATCAATCGCTCCGGCGTCGAATTTGACGTGGAAGACGGCACCATCATCTATGCGCTTGCGGCGCTCAAAGGCGTCGGTGGGCAGGCGGTTGAGTCGATTGTCGAGGCGCGCGGCGCTGGTGGTAATTTCACGGACCTCGC
>JAFAQJ010000237.1 GCA_019246455.1 Pseudolabrys sp. | reverse complement strand
CGCCGAATTGCACATGCCGGAGACGCTGCACGCCGATTTTGCCGGCGACGTGAAAGCCTTCCAGCAAAGCGCCGGCGCGCAACCGCTGTTGATACTCGCCGCGCTGGTCGCGGTCTATATCGTGCTCGGCGTGCTGTACGAGAGCCTGGCACACCCGCTCACGATCATCTCGACGCTGCCATCCGCCGGTCTCGGCGCGTTGCTCGCTTTGCAGATGTTCAACACTGAACTCTCGGTGATTGCCTTCATCGGCATCATTCTCCTGATCGGCATCGTCAAGAAAAACGGCATCATGCTGGTCGACTTCGCGCTCGACGGCGAACGCCGGCGCGGGCTGTCGCCCGAGCGCGCCGTGCGCGAGGCGGCGCTCGAGCGCTTCCGGCCGATCCTGATGACGACGCTTGCGGCGATGCTCGGTGCGCTGCCGCTTGTGCTCGCCACCGGCCCCGGCACCGAACTGCGCCGCCCGCTCGGCATCACCATCATCGGGGGATTGCTGGTGTCGCAAGCGCTCACGCTCTACACGACGCCGGTCATCTACCTGTTGCTCGATCGCCTGCATCGACGGCTCGGCGGCGCACGGCGCGGCGGGCCGGGCGGCGTCCCCTCGCCGCGGTTGCAGCCAGCTGAATAATCAAACGCCGAGATAGCGGTGCTGCACGTCGGGATTGGCCGCAAGCGTCGGCGAATCCCCGCTCCACACCACGCGGCCGCGCTCGATGATGAAATGCCGGTCGGCGACCTTGGTCAGCGCCGCGACGTTCTTGTCGATCACGATGGTCGAGAGCCCCTCCCGCTTGAGCCGTGCCAGGCACGCCCAGATTTCGGCGCGAACGAGCGGGGCGAGGCCTTCCGTGGCTTCGTCGAGAATCAGGAGCTTCGGATTGGTCATCAACGCGCGGCCGATCGCGAGCATCTGCTGCTCGCCGCCCGACAACTGATTGCCCGTGCTGGTCGCGCGTTCGGCCAGGCGCGGGAAAAGTTCGTGGACCCGCGCCAGCCTCCACGGGCCGCGACCCGTCGCGGTCGCGACAAGATTTTCCTGCACCGTGAGATTGGGGAAGATTTGCCGGCCTTCGGGCACCAGCCCGATGCCGAGCTTCGCCATCCTGTAGGACGGCAACCCGCGCACCTCTTGCCCGCCAAAACGGATTGCGCCGGCCCGCGCCGGCGTCAGGCCCATGATCGAGCGCACCGTCGTGGTTTTGCCCATCCCGTTGCGGCCCATCAACGTGACCATCTCGCCCGGCGCCACCGACAGCGAGATGCCAAATAGCACCTGCGACAGGCCGTAGGCAGTCTCAACGCCTTCCAGTTCGAGCAGGCTAACCATGCGTGGCCTCCTGCTCGCCGAGATATGCCTCGCGCACTTGAGCGTTGGCGCGAATCTCTTGTGGCGTGCCGGTCGCAATCACGCGGCCATAGACCAGCACTGTGATGCGGTCGGCCAGCGCGAACACGGCTTCCATGTCGTGCTCGACCAGCAGGATCGTCACCTCGCCCTTGAGCGCTCTCAACATCTCGACCATGCGCGCGGACTGCTCCGGTCCCATCCCCGCCATCGGCTCGTCGAGCAGCAACAGCCGGGGATTGGCGGCCAGCGCCATCGCCAGTTCGAGCTGACGATGATCGCCATGATTGAGCCGGAACGCCGGCTGCATCGCGCGCTCCGTCAGTCCAACGCGCTTGAGTGCCGCCATTGCCGGATCGCGCAGATCGCGATCGCGCCGCGCATTCTTCCAGAAGTGAAACGAATGCCCCTGATGCGCTTGCACCGCGAGCAGCACATTGTCGAGCACACTGAGATCGAGAAACAGCGACGTGATCTGGAACGAGCGCGCCAGCCCCAGCAGGCTGCGCTGATAGGCCGGCACTTGTGTAATGTCCTGGCCATCGAACCGGATCGCGCCGGCATCGGGATGCAGCAACCCGGTCAGTTGCGAAATCAGCGTGGTCTTGCCGGCGCCGTTCGGGCCGATCACGGCATGCAGCTCGCCACGCACGACCTCGAGCGACAGCGCGTCGCTGGCGCGGATGCCGCCGAAATTTTTCGAGAGGTTATCGACCTGGAGGAGCGGCTCAGCCACGACGCGCTCCTTTCAGCAAGCCGTCGATACCACCGCGCGCGAACAGAACGACCAGCAGCAACAATGGGCCAAGCAGAATCTGCCAGTATTCGGTGATGCGCGAGAGCGCCTCTTCTAGGAACAGCAACGCCACCGCGCCGAATAGCGGGCCGAACAAGGAGCCCATACCGCCGAGCACGACCATGACGATGAGGTCGCCCGAGCGGGTCCAGAACATGATGGCCGGCGAGACGAAATCGGTATTGTTGGCGAGCAGGATGCCAGCAAGCCCGCACAATGTGCCCGAGATCACGAAACAGGCGAGCTTGTAGCGATAGGTGGGAAAGCCGATCGCACGCATGCGGGTATCGTTCGAGCGCGCGCCTTGCACCGCAAGCCCGAAACGCGAATTGGTCAACCGCCACACCAGGTAGATCGAGCCAAGCAGCAGCGCGAGACACAGATAGTAGAACTGCACCTTGTTCGACGGGTTGATCAGGCCGGCGAAACTGCTGCGGTTTTGTAGGGTCAGGCCATCGTCGCCGCCATAACGCGCCAACCCCGAAGCGATGTAATAGGCCATCTGCGCGAAAGCGAGCGGGATCATGATGAAATAGACGCCGCGGGTGCGTAGGCTCAACGCGCCGATCACCAGCGCGAACAGCGCCGACGCGCCGAGCGCGATCGGCCACTGCACGAACCCCGACCCGACTCCCTCATACGACAGGATGCCGACGGCGTAGCCGCCGATACCGAGAAACGCGGCATGACCGAAGCTCACCATGCCGCCATAGCCGAGCGCGAGATTGAGGCTGACCGCGGCGAGCGCGAGAATCACAATGCGCGTGAACAAGGTCAACGCAAAGCGGTCGCCGGTCAGCGACGTATAGAGCGGCAATAGCAGCAGCGCCGCCAGCAATGTCGCGATCACCACGGCGCGAAGATTGAGCTTGCGGATCATCGCCGGCTCGCCGGAAACAGCCCTTCGGGCCGCACCACCAGAATCGCCGCCATGATGATGTAAATGAGCATCGACGACAGCGCCGGCGCCGCGGTCGCCGCGGTGTTGCGGTCGAGCACGAGCCGCAACAGATCCGGGAAGTACGAACGTCCGAGCGTATCGATGAAGCCGACCAGCACCGCCGATATGAACGCGCCGCGGATCGAGCCGATGCCGCCGATCACGATCACGACGAACGCGAGAATAAGAATGTTCTCGCCCATGCCGATCTGCACGGTGAGGATCGGCGCCTGCATCAGCCCGGCGAGTCCGGCGAGTGCCGCACCAAGGCCGAACACCAACGTGAACAGTAATTTGATGTTGATTCCGAGCGCGCCGATCATCTCGCGGTTCGACGCCCCCGCGCGGATCAGCATGCCAAGCCGGGTGCGCATCACGATGAAATAGAGCGCCGCTGCGACCGCGACAGAGACGACGATGATGGCGAGCCGGTAGGCCGAATACTGGATGCCGGGCAAAATGGTGATCGGCGTTTGCAGCCATGACGGCAGCGGCAAGCTCAACCCGGCCGGTCCCCAGATCAGGCGGACCGACTCGTCGAAGAACAGAATCAGCCCGAACGTCGCCAGCACGTGATCGAGATGATCGCGGCCGTAGAGTTTGCGCATCGCGATGACTTCCACCGCCATGCCGACCAGCAGCGTCGCCCCCAGAGCGAGAATTGCGCCCAGCACAAAACTGCCGGTCCACGCCGCGAAAGTCGCCGCGAAATAGGCGCCGATCATGTAAAGCGAGCCGTGCGCCAGATTGACCAGATCCATGATGCCGAACACCAGCGTCAGCCCCGCCGCCAAGAGGAAAAGCAACAGGCCGAACTGCAAGCCGTTAAGGCACTGTTCGATGAAAAGCGTCATGGCGCGGCGCGGTCCGGATACGCAAACGGCGGCAGCGCCTTGGCGCCGCCGCCGTTTCAGTCAGTCTCGTTTTACTTCATCGAGCATTTGTCGTGGAAGCGATCCTGGTCGTCCTTCACGATGGTGGCCACCGTCTTGAGCGAAAGCTGACCGTCCGCATCCTTCACCACGTCCTGCAGATAGAAGTTCTGGATCGGGAAATGGTTGTTGCCGTACTTGAAGTTGCCGCGCAGCGACTTGAAGTCGGCCTTTTCCATGGCCTTTTGCACCGCGGCCTTATCGTCCAACTTGCCCTTGGTGGCGACGACCGCTGAGTTGATCAGTTGCGCCGCGTCATAGGACTGCGCGCCATAATAGGTGGGACGCAGGCCGGTGTACTTCTTGCGGTAATCGGCGACGAACTTCTTGTTCTGCTCGTTTGCTAGGTCGTTGACCCATTCCTGCGCGCCGGGCACGCCCAGCGCATTTTCCTTTTGCAACGGCAGCGACAGCTCGTCGACGGTAAACGCCGTGTAGAGCGGGATCGTGCCCTTGAGGCCCGCAGCCACATACTGATTGAGAAACTGCACGCCCGCCGCGCCCGGATAGAACACGAACACGGCTTCCGCGCCCGAGGCTTTCGCCTTCGCAAGCTCGGCTGAAAAGTCGAGCTGCGACGGCCACGTCGTCAACTCCTGGCCAACGACCTTGCCTTTGAAGGTCGCCGCAACGCCCGCGAGCATGTCCTTGCCGGCCGCATAGTTCGGGCCGATCAGGAACACCGACTTGACGCCCTTGGTGTTCATGTAGGTGCCCATCGCCTGCGGCGTCTGGTCGTTCTGCCATGAGGTCGAGAAGAAGAACGGCGAGCATTGTTCGCCGGCGATCTGTGAGGGGCCGGCGTTCGAACTGATAATAAAGGTCTTGCTGTCGACCGCAGACTTCACGGACGCGAGCAGCACGTTCGACCAGATGTAGCCGGCGATGAAATCGACCTTGTCACTTTCGATCAGCTTGTCTGTCTTTTGCTTGCCGACCTCCGGTTTCTGCTGATCGTCTTCGTAAACGACCTCGACTGGAATGCCGCCCATTTTCCGGCCGAGATGATCGAGCGCCAATTCGAACGAATTGCGCATGTCGTTGCCGATTACGGCGGTTGGGCCGCTGAAGGTCGAGATGAACCCGATCTTGACGGACTTGTTCTGGGCCAGTCCCGGCCCGGTGGCGAGCGCCGCGCCGCACATCATGGCGGTCGCGGCCTGCAAAACTTTACGCATACGCATCCTCCCCTTATTTCCGCG
>JAFAQJ010000072.1 GCA_019246455.1 Pseudolabrys sp. | reverse complement strand
ATCGGCGTGGCGGAGTCGAATTCGCGCATCGGCGCGCCAATCAGCTTCTCGAACACCTTGTCGTAGACCGCCTTGAGATCGTCGGGTTGCTTGAGCGCGGCCCGTGCCGCTTTCGCTTTGGCATATTTCTCGTCTATCGTCTTGATGGCGTCGCCGAATTCCTGGCTCATGCTACGGATCTTGACACGCTGCTCGACCACCATCTGGGTCGAATTGATCGGCGGTAGGCCGCTGACCATCTTCTTCATCGTGCTGGTCATCACCGGGTCGCCGACGAAATCCGTCATCAGCTTGTAGTGCGCGACGTAAGGCCCGAACTTCTTTTCATCATCCGGGGTCAGCGCCGGCACATGGACGCCGGGCCGGTTGACGATCTGGGCCTGGAGAAATTCGATGAAGGCCTTGCGCTGCGTGGCCTCGCTGTCGAACCAGCCGCCGGCAACGATGGCAACCATTACCAGCAGCGCGGTGCGCGCCGCCCAACCAAAGAGTTTGTTCATGATCACGCCCCCGATGCGGGAAGCATGACTCCGCGCGTGGCGCGGCGCTAGCGCCTCTGAGGACGATCGGTGTGTTTCAATACCGCCGCGACTCGTTCGGGCGTTGTTGAGTAAAACGCGGATCGTCCGGATCGCGTCCGGAGCGGCCCATCACCACGGCGCAGGCCGGGCTCAGGAAGGGGCGCGCTGAATAGAGACATTCGGTGACTTTGGCGCGGTCCGGCATCACATGGCGGCACAGTTTCCACGCATCGGGCGTGCAGGCCTTGGCATCCTCCCACGTATAAGCCCGCGCTGGCAGCGGCGCGATCAAAACAAAAGCGGCTATGGCTGTCCCCAAAATCCGCATCCCGCAACTCCACATCGGCCCCAATCCCGTAACGAACCGGAGCAAAAATCGTTTCCTACGGAACTGGGAGCGGCCACGAACTCGCGCTATTACCGCCGCGGTGCTAGCCCCGTCGTCTCCCGGACGGGCGTTGCGCCGCCTTGGCGCGCGTCCATGCGGGCGGTGCCTGGCCGCGAAAAAACGGTGGCGCAGGCGGGACTCAATTGCGGGCGGCGCTCGAAGAGGCACTTCCCGACGCGGCCCTCGTCAGGGATGAACTCGCCACACAGCTTGAAGGCATCCGGCGTGCAGGCCTGAGCATCTTCCTGGGTATAAGCGAGGGCGGGCAAAGGCGCCGTCACTAGCGCGGCCACTAAAATTGTACGCAAGGCACGCATGGCTGGGTCCTCCAGAGCGCACGGATAACGACGTGGAGGGGATTCTGGTTCCGGGTCAAACGTGAAAGGCCGCCGAGGGCCGCCCACAGCGTTCACATATTCATCTGGTAACTCGCCGCCACCCACTGGTGGCGGCCGTCGGCGCGCTTGTCGATCCAGCCGATCGACGGGAACGGCATGTGGAAGCCCATCACCATCAACTTCTCTGACGACGTCATGGCGAGCAGACGCTTCCTGTTCTCGACCGCCTTCTGCTGGTTGTCGTCGAAGCCGATCGTCCATTCCGGATGCTGGATGCCGCAGACATAGTGCAGGAACGAGTCGGCGAACATCAGCACGCGCTTGCCTTCGCTCTCGATGTGATAGCCAGTCAGCCCGGCCGAATGACCTGAGCAGTCGACCGCGCGGATCCCGGTCACGACGTCGTTGCCCGGCTTGATGAAGGTGCACTTGTCGGCGAGCGGTGCCATGATCCGGTCGAACTGCGCCTTGGTCGGCTTTCGTGCATCGGAGATATTTTCGCCCTTCTTCCAGTAATCGAATTCTGCCGCCGAGATCACATAGCGCGCGTTCGGAAAGGTCGGCTTGCCGTTGGTGAAGTTCGCCCCGATGTGGTCGGGGTGGCAGTGCGTGAAGCAGACAATGTCGATGTCTTCAGGTTTATAGCCGGCCTGCGCCAGACGCTCGACCAGGTGGCCTTCCGGCACCCGGCCCTTGAGCGCCTCGACATCTTTCGACAGCGTGCCGTTGCCGGTGTCGAACAGGATGATTTCATTACCCGTATTGACGAGCGCCGGCACGAACGGATGCTCGAACTTGCTCGGGTCGATGTTGTTCATTTTGGCGAGCTCTTCGACCGCGCCCGGCGCCGAGCCACCGCCATGCACGGCGGCGAGCCCGTCCCGCTGCGCGAAACTGTCGAGCATGTTCATCATCTCGAAGTTGCCGAGCTTGAAGCGGTAGAGCGTTGGCCGCAGCGGGCCTTTCATGTCGGCAGCCATGAGGCGTTCCTATTTCTGAAGCAGGGATGCGGCTATTAGCGCACGCAGATGATGCGCACGATCGAAGCTTTAGCGTTGGCGCTCGCATTGGCGGCGCCAGTAGTGGCGACGCCGTGCGCGGTGAGGAAATCGCGGATCGTAGCGGCGTTGAGGAGCCGAACCGGCGGCGCGACCGGCCCAGCCGAGGCCAGCACGAAGCTGCGAGTCTGCATCATGCCGACGATGCGGCCTTGCCCGTCGACCGCCGCCGCGCCGGAGTAACCGGCGACCGGTGCGCTCTGGCGCAATTCGATCGCCGTGGTTTCGGCGAGCTTGCCTTTCATCTCCGTGACTTTGCGGTCGCCATCCTGAAGATTGGGGTCGGCAACGCCGAGCAGCGTCAGATCGCCAGTCTTGACGTCGTTGCTCGAGAGCGGCGCCGGCGTCAGGTTAGTTTTGCCGTAGACGCGCAACAGCGCGATGCCGCTGGCGTCGTCGGTCGCCACGCGCTCGGCATTGCCGATGCCGGAGACGACAATGACCTGGCAATTATCGGTGACTTTGCGGTCGGTGATGAAGTGGCCGTCCGCGCTCACCACGATGCCGGTGCCGTATTCAACATTCTTCGACAAAGTCGCGAATGGCGCGGTGGTTTCCGGGAATGGCGCGAAGGTCGTTGTCATCGCCACCGCGACCGGCGCAACGATGCCTTCGATCGCCTGATCGTACAGCACCGCGACGCCGCGCAATTCGCCGTCTTTGAGCTGCGCGCGCAGCGAAAATTTTTTCAGGCCCTGGAGACCGCTGATAAAGAAGGTGTCGCCTTTGAGCAGGCTGTATTCCGGGCGCCGGTTCGCCGGTTCGCGCTTCTGCGCCTCGAACAGCGCGTTGACGGGTTCGGCGGTCTTGATGCGAAAGGTTTCGACCTGCACGTCGCCGTGACGCGACGACCAGCGCGTGCCGTTCTGTAGATCGCGCGTCACCGGCACCATCTTCGCCGGGAGCCCCAAGCGCACGCCGGTTGCCGGATCGGCGACCACGGTCCAGCCGAGCGCCTCGTCGAAATTCTTGCCGGCTGCCG
>JAFAQJ010000441.1 GCA_019246455.1 Pseudolabrys sp. | reverse complement strand
AGCCGCAATATCGCTCGGCGGGCGTGCGCGAATTGCTCGACGCGGTCGGCAAGTCGCGCGTGCCGTGCATGTCGATCATGAACATGCCGCCGCTGCCTTATGTCAAACGTATTCCCGGACTCGATTACAAGGCGCTCGAGGCGGCCTACACCGATCCCCGCGTTTGGGACTCGGTCGATCCGAAGAAGATCACGCTCAACAGCCCCGATCCGCAGGCGATCCGGCCGCCCGACGGCAAAGCCAATGAGTTGCTCGTCACGCTGCCGACGAATTTCAAATGTGCGCGCTTCGAGGATGCGAAGGACACCGCGATCATCAAGCAACTCGAGAAGGACGTCGAGGCCGCGCGCTTCGATGCGCCGGAAGGCAAAATCGAATTGCCGGTCAAACTCAAAGCGTACGACTCGATCTGGGTGCCGCTCGCCAAATGGTCGATGCTGCTCGCTGGCAACTACCGCTGCATCACCGACGACGGTATGCGCACCGCGCAGGAGGCCGTGCACTCGAACATCGAAGAATCGAAATCGGTCTACAATTTTGTATTCGACCTGTGCGTGAAGCTCGGCGCCGCTCCGAACGATCTCGTGCCGTTC
Organism: Pseudolabrys sp.; assembly: GCA_019246455.1. Taxonomy (GTDB): domain Bacteria; phylum Pseudomonadota; class Alphaproteobacteria; order Rhizobiales; family Xanthobacteraceae; genus Pseudolabrys. Next base: position 9,047 of record JAFAQJ010000441.1, on the reverse strand, counting down.
GAGAAATACGCGGCCGCGGCGCAGAGCCTGTCCCGGCCGGCGTCGGCTGCCCGCGCGCTCAATAACGGCGCGCCGAATATCGAACGCGCCGACAAATTGGTGCAGCTCATCGCCAAACAGAAGGGGCTGAGCCATCCGGTGATCGACGCGATCGTGGCGCGCGTCGATCGGCGGCTCGAGGCGAACCGCAAAAAAGCGGCCGCCTGATTCAGAAAGCCCGCTGGAGAGACTTAGAAGCCGCCGAAAGGCGGCTTTCTGCTGTGGAAAACCAGCTCGGATTCTGTGTCTTCGGCGCAACAAGGAAAAAGCAAAAAGCTGAGTCCCGCCCGATAGATAGGGGATTCGCCTAAAAAGTCGGCAACTGCCCGCCGTTTTTGCTTGTCGCAAAAGGGGGCTTTGCCGCTAAATCCCGGCCAATGCAGGTCCTGTGGCGTGCGGGTTTGTTGAAAAACGCTCGTTACGCCCCAGCGACAAGCAAAAAGACCGGCAACGGCGCCGGTCAAAAAACAGGGGCAGGGTCTGATGAAGAAAGTTGTTTTGTCTGTCGTTGCGGCGCTCGCAATGTCCGCGACGTCCGCTTACGCCGCCGATATGCCGGTGAAGGCCGTCAAGGCTCCCGCAGCGGCTCCGTCACCGTGGGACATCGCCTTCGGCTCGGCGATCATGAGCGACTATATCTTCCGCGGTGTCACGCAATCGGCGCACCAGCCTTCGGTCGCCGCCTATTTTGAGCCGCGCTACAACCTCAACGCCAACTGGCAGCTCTACGTCGGCATTTCGGGCGAGAGCATCAAGTTTGCGAACAACGCGGCCGCTGAAATCGACTTCTACGGCGGTGTGCGCCCGACCTTCGGTCCGCTGGCTTTCGATTTTGGCATCTGGGAATACTACTATCCGGGCGGCGTGTGCTACGGCACCGGCCCGGCACAAGCGCTTGATCCAGGCTGCCGCGCCGCGCTTCCGAACGGAAACGTCGTCAAGAAGAACGTGAGCTTCTGGGAGGTTTACGGCAAGGTCACCTATACGTGGACCGACTGGGCGTTCGGCTTGAACGAATACTACTCGCCGAACTTCTTGAATTTCGGTTCTGGCGCCTACGGCGATTATCTGTCGGGCACCATCAAATACACCGCGCCCGAGAAGATGGCGATTGGCCCGCTGGGCTGGTACGTGTCGGGTGAGTTTGGCCGTCAATGGCTTGGCACCACCGATCCGTTCTACGGCCAGGCGGCCGCCAACGGGTTCCCCGCTCAGCTTCTGGGCGTCAAGCTCAAGAGCTACAACACCTGGAATCTCGGTGTGGGTGCGACGTGGAAGGTATTCACTCTCGATCTGCGTTATTCGCAGACCGACCTAAACAAGGGCGACTGCAACGCCTTCACCAGCGATCCAGGCGGGATCGGGACGACCAACATCACCGCGGCCAACCCGGGCGGCGTCGGCTCGAGCTGGTGCGGCGCGAGATTCGTGGCCAAGCTTTCCGCTGACCTGACGCTAGCGAACCTGAAGTAACGAAACGATCTGCCCCTTAAAGGGCGGTAGCCAGAAAGGCTACCGCCCTTTTTCTTTGTGCTATCGCTGGTCACTCCGGAGATTTCGTCCGATGCTTGACCGTCGCGCCGTGATCGCTGCCGCTGCCGGCGCCGCAGGCGCAGCGGTCGCAATCGGCGGCATGGAATTCTTTGCGCTACGCGCCGCGATCCCGCTGATGGCCGTGCCGTTCGGCACCTCTATCGTCCTGGTGCTCGGGTCGCCCGAGGTCGAGGCGGCGCAGCCCCGCGCTCTCATCGGCGGCCATTTGGTGTCGGCGTTCGTCGGCCTGCTGGTCGTCAAGGTCGCCGGCCCACAGCCTTGGGCCGCAGCGCTAGCGGTCGGCCTTGCGGTCATCGCGATGCACGCGACGCGCACCTTTCATCCACCGGCGGGGATTGATCCGCTGCTGATCGTCGTCAACGACATGTCCTGGAGCTTTATCGCGGTGCCGGTCGCCGTCGGCGCTCTGCTGCTCGCTGCCTTCGCCTATGGCTGGCACCTGGTGGTGCGGCGCTATGACTGGCCGCATCACTGGTGGTAGCCTCACGCCGCCGGCGCCAGTGCCCCGCTATGCACGGCGTAGTGGTCGCCGATGAGCGTCATCATCCAGTGTCGCTGATGGAACACCGTCAAAGTACTGCGGTGGCCGATCGAAACTACTGTGGTCTTCTTGAGCCGCTCGGCTAGCAATTTGTAGAGCGCGGCTTCGGCCGGTTCATCGAGCGACGCCGTGGCCTCGTCAAGGAACAGGTAATCCGGTTCGTGCAGCAGGGCTCGCGCAATGCCGAGCCTTTGCTGCTCGCCGAGCGACAGCATGCGATTCCAGTGGGCCTCTTCCTCGATCCGCGCAGCCAATGCCGGCAGGCCGACCGCGGCAATCGCCTCGGCGACGCGGGCACTGTCGAAGGTACCGGGCTCGGCCGGGTAGGCGACTGCTGAGCCGAGCCGCGCAATCGGAAAGTAAGGCCGCTGGGGCAGCGTCATGACTTTGGCCCCCTTGGGGACCGCTACCGTTCCGGTGCCGAACGGCCAGATACCCGACATCGCGCGGAACAAGGTCGACTTGCCGGAGCCGGAGGGGCCGCTCAGCAGGACGCGCTCGCCGGGCCCGATCGTCAGGTCTTTGGCCTCGACCAGCGACGAACCGTCGGGGAGGTGGACCACAACATCGGTGAGCGCGATTGCCGGTTTGTCGCTGGTGCTGATGTCGATCACGGGCGGTGTGACCGCCGCGGCGCGAGCCGCGGCGACGGCGCGATCGAAGCCGGAAAGGCGCTCGATCACTGCGCGCCATTCGGCGAGCGAACGATAGACCGTGATGAAGAACGACAGCGCGCCCTGCACGCTGTTGAAGGCCGATGCTGTCTGCATCAGGCCGCCGAGCTGAATCGCGCCGGCGAAATAAGCCGGGCTCGCAACGATGTAGGGGAACACGATCGAAATTTGGGAATACGTTGCGGTGAAGAAGGTCAGCTTCTTCTGCCGCGCCATGATAGCGAGGTAGTTGGCCACGACATTGCCGAAGCGGTTGAGCAACCGGTCACGCTCGGCGGTCTCGCCTTCGAGCAAGGCGATCTGTTCGCCGTTTTCGCGCACGCGCACCAGGTTGAAACGGAAGTCCGCTTCATAGCGCTGCTGCATGAAGCTCAAGGCGATCAAAGCCCGGCCGATCAGATGGGTCAGAACCGTGCCGACGACGGCATAGATCAGCGCCGCCCACACCAGATAGCCGGGGATGTTGATCGTCGTGCCAAAGAAGTGAAACGGCGCCGCGGCCGACAGCGACCACAGGATGATGACAAAGGAGCCGAGCGTTACGATCGAGCTGAGCAGGCCGACACCGATCGTTAGCGTGCGGTCGATGAAGAGCTGGATGTCCTCGGCGATGCGTTGGTCGGGGTTGTCGGCGGCATCGCCTAGCAACTGCATGCGGTAATGGTTGGAGCTGGCGAGCCAGTGGTCGAGATAGGTGCGCGTCATCCAGCGCCGCCAGCGGATCTGCAGCCACTGGTTCAGGTAGAGCTGATAGACCGCAAGCACGATGTAAAAGGCGGCGAGCACACAGAAATAACCAAGCTGATAGACGAAAGCGTCCCAGTTTTTGTCCTGCAGCGCGTTGTAGAAAACGTTGTTCCACTGATTGAGCAGAACGCTGATCGCGACCAGCGACAGCTCGATCGCTATGACCGCGGCGAGCAAAGCGCGTCCGGGCCAGCGGTCTTCAGAACTGAAATAGGGCGAGGCGATCCGCCAGATGGTGGCGAGCGTCGATAACATGCCGGACAAGGGACTTCTCCTGTCGCGCGGTGTCGGGGAGGGCGGCCCACGTAATGACAGCCGCTCTTAAGGTGGCGCACCAATAACGCCGAACCCGGCTAAATTGCGTCGGCTTCCGGTGCTCACTACAACAATACCAACGGCGGAAAGCGCGCACCACGGGGGCCGCAAACGTATGAATCTCACCGATCTGACGGCCGGCGAAGCCGCCACAGCCATTGCGTGCGGCGAACTGTCCGCCGAGCAATACGTCGCAGCTTGCCTCGAACGCATCGCCGCGTTCGAGCCACAGGTGCAGGCCTTCGTGCACCTCGATCCGCAACATGCGCTCGGCCAGGCGCGTGCGCTCGACCATTACCGGGCGGGCGGTGGCCGCCTCGGGCCGCTGCATGGCGTGCCGGTCGCGGTCAAGGACATCTTCGATACTGCGGATTATCCGACCGAATACGGCTCGCCGATTTTTGCTGGACGTCGGCCGGCATCGGATTGCACCGTGGTCGCCAAGTTGCGCGCCGCCGGCGCGATTATTGTTGGCAAGACCGTCACGACTGAATTCGCCTATTTCCATCCCGGCAAGACGCGCAATCCGCGCGACCTCAACCGCACGCCGGGCGGCTCGTCGTCAGGCTCAGCGGCCGCGGTCGCTGCCGGTCTGGTGCCGCTCGCGATCGGTTCGCAGACCAACGGCTCGGTGATCCGGCCGGCGTCGTTCTGCGGCGTGTTCGCCATCAAGCCAAGCCACGGCCTTGTCTCGCGCGCCGGCGTGCTAACACTGTCGCATGCGCTCGACCATGTCGGCGCGTTTTCGCGCTCGGTCGACGATCTCGCGCTGGCGATGGATGTGGTTGTCGGATACGACGCGGACGATCCAGACTCGAAGGCATACGCAGAGCCTGATTTTCGAACGACGCTGGCCGACGAGCCTTCTTCTTCGCGCCTCGCCTTTATGCGCACGCCGGTTTGGGAGCGCGCTGACGCCGAAACTCGCGCGGCGTTCGAAGCTTTCGCGCAGCAGATCGGCGCGGTGGCGATTGAGATGCCGCCGGCCAACGCCGCCGCCTGGGAAGCGCAACGCGCGATCATGGCGGTCGAGATGGCGCATAATCTCGGTGCCGCGGTCGATGGCGGCGGCGAGGTCAGCAATGCGTTTCGCAAGCTGATCGAGGAGGGCCGCCGCGTCACGGCAACGCACTATTTGGCTGCGCGGCGTGACGCGCGCCGGTACGCCGAGAGCATCATGCGGGTGTTCGAGCGAGCCGACGCTATCGTCACGCCCGCCACGCCTGGCGTGGCGCCAGAAGGGATCGGTACGACCGGGGATCCGGTATTCTGCACATTCTGGTCGCTGACCGGTTTGCCGACCTTGAATCTGCCATTGCTCGCCGGCGCCGGCGGACTGCCGATCGGCGTGCAATTAGCCGGTGCGCCAGGCCGTGACGCCCACTTGCTGCGCGCCGCGAAAGCTCTGCTGCGCGCGCTGCCACAATGATCCACATGCACCGGTCCTTGTCTTGACCCTGCCACAGAACCAAGGCATTCCGACATCGTCCTCGCGGCATTGCCGTCCACCTGGAGCCTGGAGAATGAAAGAGGTGCGGCGCTTCGCCGTTGTCGCGACCGCCTGCGCTGGTCTACTCGCTGGCGATTTCGCCATCGCGCAGGATTTTCCGTTCGATCAGGTGCTCAACATGGATGTGCGGCCGATGGCCCCCTCGAAACGTAAGCCGAGCTTGACGATCGCCGCGAACGGCACCGCGACGATCGACCTGTGGTGCAATAGCATCGAAGGCAAGGCCGACGTCTCCGGCGACACCATCACTATCGCGCCGGCCGAACTTCCGGCCGAACCCCCGGCGGCAATCTCCTACGGCCAGTGCGCGCCCGACCGTGTGCAGGCCGACCAGATGTTGCGCGAGGCGCTCTCGCAGGTGAGCGCCTGGAAGCGGCAAGGTAATGCCATCGTCCTTAGCGGGACGACGACGATGCGCTTTTATCCCTCGACCAACTGACAACGGCCGGTCGAGCGTTCATTCGCCCCAAAAACGCCGCTCTGGCTCTCGAAACCGGCCTTGCCTCTTGCACTCGCCGATCAGGCCCCGCAAAGTCCGCTGCTCGCCGTGGGAGCCCGCATGCGCCGATCGCAACTGCCGACCGTTTTCCTTTTGGCCGTCGCCGGTCTCGTCGTAGCGGGCTGCTCGTCGATGCCGTCCTTTCCGTCGTTGTCGCCATCGACGCCGGAGCCGGCCCAACCCGCCGTAGTGCCAAGCTTGCCGCCGGCCTTTCCGCCGCAGGACATCGTCGGCCGCTGGGGGCTCGCCGCCTATCACAAAGACGAAGATCGCGAGCGCACCGAACTCGCAGCGCAGGCCCAGTGCAAGCAGCCGTACGTCATCACCGCCGGCCCCACCGGCGGGGTCATCATGCATCTTGCCGATCAGTCGACTCCGGAGGAGCTGCGCCTCAAGGGCGCGCCCGGCGGCAAGACTTATGTTGGTCCCGAGGGAGAGCCGGGCGGGCAGCAGGATCGCGAGGTGGTGTCGTTCAACGGCCGCATCTTGATCCTGCGCTGGATGGACCCCGAAGTGCAGGGCCGTTACGGCACGATGGTCTATGTGCGCTGCGCGCCCGAAGGCGCCAAGCCGCCGCCGAAAAAGAAGCCTGCGCAAAAGAAACCGCCCGCAGCTCCGGCCACACCGCGCTAAGTGCCCGCGCCGCGCGACTTCATTTTCGGATCATGGCGCGCGGTGCTCGTGCTCGGCGTCACGCAAATCCTGCAATGGGGCGCGATCTTCTATACGCCGGTGCTGATCGTGCCGCTGATTGCTCAGGATCGCGGCTGGTCGATCGCCTTTGCGATGGGCGGGTTTTCCGTCGGATTGTTCGCCGCCGGTCTCGTCGCGCCGCTGGTCGGGCGCTCAATTGACCGCTTCGGCGGCCATGTCGTGATGACGATCGGTTCGCTGATTGGCGCGCTGGGGCTTTGTCTCATAACCTTCGCCTCGCATCCGGCCGCCTATATCGGTGTGTGGATCATTCTCGGCATCGGGATGGCGGCTGGCTTATACGATCCAGCCTTTGCCACGCTCGGCCGTATCTTCGGCACGCATGCGCGAAGCCCCATCACCGCGCTGACGCTTGCCGGCGGCTTTGCTTCCACGGTGAGCTGGCCGGTGACCCACGCGCTCTTGGGCATCGAAGGTTGGCGCGGCACTTACCTGATTTATGCCGCCGCGCTGGCGCTCGTTTGCGCGCCACTCCATGCGTTACTGTTACCGCGCGAGCGCTTCGACCACGCGCCCAAGCTCGCGCCCGAAGGCAAGAAGCCGTCAAAGGTATTGCCGCCGCACGGCCTGCCATTCCTCTTGGTCGCCGCGACCTTCACGTTCTACGCCTTTGTGCCGTCAGGCATGTCGGCTCATCTGCTCGCGATCTTCCAGCGTTCCGGCATCGACGCCAACACGGTCGTGTGGGTTGGCGCGCTATTCGGTCCAGCGCAGGTCGGCGCGCGGCTGCTCGAATTCGCATTCGCGCGCAATGTGCATCCGCTGTGGATCGCGCGCTTCGCCTTCGCCACACTGCTGTGCGCCTTCGTGCTGTTGGCGGGGCTCGGCCTGTCGACGTCGGTTGCGGCGGCGTTCGCGCTGATGTTCGGCGCGGCGAATGGCCTCGCCACCATCGCGCGCGGCGCGATGCCGCTCGCAATGTTCGGTGCCTCGGGCTACGGGCGATTGATGGGAAGACTCGCGGGGCCGTTCCTGGTGATGCAGGCGGTGGCGCCGCTCGTGATGGCCTTTGTGGTGGAATGCGCCTCTGACTCTGCGGCGCTAGAATTGGCCGCCGCTTTTGCGGTCGTCGCGTTGACTTGCTCGCTCGCTCTGCGGCGGCCTTGAGGCGCCGTTAGCCGAACATCCGGTCGATGTCGCTCTGGCTGGCGTGACCCTGATCGCCGTCGAGTTTGGGCCCGTTGATCAGCTTGGCAGCCGCCGCCTTCCCGGTGTGGCGGTTGAGCGGATCGATGCCGGCCCAGATCGCCAAAATGCGTTCAATCCGTTCGCTGGCGAACGCCAGCGTATCGATCGCCTTGGCGATGCGTTGGCCGGAAATGTCCTGGAAATGGCAGCTCTCATAGAGCCGACCGACATTTTCCTGAATTTCGTGGGCGAGGCCGCGCTTGTATTCGTCTTGCAGCGTGGCGCACAGGGTGCGGGCGCTTTCGTCGATCGTTTCGGTGATATGCAGCACCTGGTGCGTCGCCTTGGCGAGGCCGTCATTGACGGCCTTCAACTCGTCGCCGGCGCGTGTCAGCCGCGAGCCGTCGTTCGATTGAGCAGCAAGCGCCGCCAACTCGTTGCGGCTCGTCTCGATCGCGCGGAAAATCTCTTCGATCTCACGGTCGAGATGATGAGGCTGTGGCGCGGGTTCGGGACGCGGAATATCGCGCCGCGCATGAAGTGGCGTGCGACGGCCCATCGTCTGTTCGATACGATACGGTTTGTGCTGCGGCACGACGCGCGTCCCCGAAACTTCCCCGCATTATTTTTATCGCGCCGCAGATTAACGGCGCGTTGCGCGTCTGCGTTCATCGCGCATTTACCATGACGCTTCGCGTTTTACTCAAAATAAACGCTAAGGGAACGTGAAGCTTTAGCTTTACCAATACGTTTGCGTGTTTGCTCTGTAATCGCGCGCATGAAAGTCTTGTGCGTTCGTCGGGCTGTGGGTCTTGTGCTGGCGTTGGGCGGTGCGTCCGCGCAGGCGCAGCAAATGATGGTGATGACGCCGACCTATGGCGCGCCTCAGCCGCGCATGGTGATCGTTCAGCCGTCGCACCAGCAGGATCGCGTCGATCTGGGCGGCGGCTTCGTCGAATTCCTGTTTGGCGGCGGCAATCACGGCCCGCAGGTCGCGCCGCCTCCGCCGCCGCCCGATGCGCGTCCGCTCTACGCCAACATTGCGCCAACGCTCGACCCGCAGGAATACGACGGCAATTCAATCGACCCGGTCTTTCTCAAGCAGGAAGTCGCCTATCGCAGCGAGGAAGCGCCGGGCACGGTGGTGATCGATACCCCGAACAAGTTTCTCTACTTGGTTGAAGGCGGCGGCCGCGCGGTGCGCTACGGCATCGGCGTGGGCCGTCCGGGCTTCACCTGGGCGGGAACGCATGCGGTGTCGGCCAAGCGCGAATGGCCCGACTGGCATCCGCCCGACGAGATGCTCAAGCGCCAGCCGTGGCTGCC
>JAFAQJ010000369.1 GCA_019246455.1 Pseudolabrys sp. | reverse complement strand
GTATCAGTGCACGACAACCTGCGTTTCGGCGGGCGACGCCGGCGCCAACAACTTCGCGGCGTTCCGCCGTTACGTCGTGGGGCAAAGCCGGACGCATCTTTATGCTTTCGTGCATATCGCCAATGTTGGGTTGACGCCGTTCCCGGTCGCCGAGCTCTACAACATCGATTTCGCCCAGGTCGACGCCTGCGCGCGCACGATCGCCGAGAACGCTGACATCGCGCTCGGCGCCAAGGTGCGGATGTCCGAGAACGTCATCGCCAAGCACGGCACCGAACCGCTCAAGCGCGCGATCATGGCCTGCGAGAAGGCGGGCACCGGCGCCAAGATCATGTGCCATATTGGCGGCGTCGAGACGAAGGAGTTGATGTCGCAAATTCTCGACCTACTGCGGCCGGGCGACATTCTCACGCATTGTTATTCGGGCGCGCCGAATATCGCCGGCGCTTTCACCAATATCGTGCAGGACGGTAAGCTGCTGCCAGCCGCGCTCGCCGCCAAACAGCGCGGCGTCATGTTCGACATTGGCCACGGCGGCGGCAGCTTCGACTACACGGTCGCGGAAGTCGCGATCCCCGGCGGGTGCGGCCCCGATACGATCTCTTCCGACATCCACGTGTTCTCCGGCAATTCGCCGGGCATGCCGTATCTGACCTGGGTGATGTCGAAATTCATGGCGATGGGCTTCACGCTCGAACAGGTCGTGACCATGGCGACGGCCAATCCAGCCAAGATCATCAACCGCAATCCGAAGCTCGGGACGCTGCAGGTCGGCGCGCCGGCCGACGTTTCGATCATGGAGCTGGTCGAGGAGCCGGTATCGTTCGTTGACACCCGCAACAACAAGCGCGACGGAAAGGCCTATCTCAAGCCCATCGCGGTGGTGACGGGAGGCATACCATTCGGACGGCCGTATAATTCACCGTTCGCGGTACGCTAAACGTCCATCTCGGCGCGAATTTTGGCGCGCAGCTCGTCGATGAGCTGAAGGCCCTTCGACGTTTCGACGTGCCAGAAGGTCCAGCCGTTGCAGGCCTCGAGGCCTTGCGCCATCGCGCCCATTTTGTGGATCGAGCCGACATTGTCGCCGAACGACACCGCGCCGTCGGCGCGCACCAGCGCCTCATGGCGTTTTTTTGCGTCGGTGAGCTTGGCCCCAGGCGAAATCAGGCCGCGTTCGATTAGCGCGTTGAACGGCACGCGCGGTGCTTCGCGCGCGGTCATGAACGGCGCGAGTGTCGGCGCTTCAAGGGGCTTCACCGCAGCGATGCGTTTTTCGGCGGCTTTGGCGTAGGCCGGATCGCGCTCGATGCCGATGTAGCGACGGCCGAGATGGCGCGCGACCGCGCCCGTCGTGCCCGTGCCGTTGAACGGGTCGAGCACGAGGTCGTCGGGCCGCGATGAGGAGAGGATAACGCGCGCGAGCAGCGCTTCCGGCTTTTGGGTCGGATGCAACTTCTTGCCGTCCTTGCCCTTGAGGCGCTCCTCGCCGGTGCACAGCGGCAACGTCCAGTCGGAACGAACCTGGATGTCCTCGTTGCCGGCCTTGAGCACTTCATAGTTGAAGGTGTAGCCCTTGGCATCGGCGTCGCGGCTCGCCCAGATCATAGTCTCATGGGCGTTGGTGAAACGCCGGCCGCGGAAGTTCGGCATTGGATTCGACTTGCGCCAGATCACGTCGTTCAAAATCCAGAACCCGAGATCCTGCATGATCGCGCCGACGCGGAAGATGTTGTGGTAGGAACCGATCACCCAGATCGTGCCGGCCGGCTTTAAAACGCGCTTGCAGGCCTTGAGCCAGCCGCGGGTGAAGGCGTCATAGGTCTCGAAGCTGGCGAACTTGTCCCAATCGTCGGTGACAGCGTCGACATGGCTGTCATCCGGGCGTTTCAAATCGCCCTGAAGCTGCAGATTGTAGGGTGGGTCGGCGAAGACGAGGTCGACAGAGCCCGCCGGAAGCTTTGCCAACTCCTCGACGCAATCGCCGGTGACGATGCGCGAAGACGGCACTCCAGAAACTCCACGGGGCGCCCGTGAGGGCGCCCCGCGACGCGACACAACCATGACTCAGGACTCTGACTCAGGCGACGCGGCCGGTGACGCGGGACCTACAACCGACAGTGATGCACTATTACGGCCTAAGGTAAAAAACGGCTTAATCGGAAAGCGGGCGCCTATAGCCCGCGTTGAGCGTGAGCGAAACGCGGGGAGGGGATCCCGGATTTCGCAAAGCGTGTCATCG
>JAFAQJ010000173.1 GCA_019246455.1 Pseudolabrys sp. | reverse complement strand
TTTTTTGATAGGTGAGATGGGCGTGCTCGACTTGCAATGCGCCCTCGCGCGTTCGTGCCCGACGGCCGAATATCTCGAGGATCAGTCCTGTGCGATCGAGTACCTTGGCGTTCCATGCCTTCTCAAGGTTTCGCTGTTGCACCGGTGATACCGGGCAGTCCATCACGACGATGCCGGCGTCGAGACTTTTCGTTAGCCCCGCGATCTCATCGACTTTGCCTGTGCCGATGTAGGTTGCGGGCTGAATGGTATTGAGCGGAACGAGTCCGCCTTCAATGACATCGAGATCAATTGCGCGGGCAAGCCCGATCGCTTCGTCCAGTTTTCCTTCCGGCGTTCGCGGATTGTCCACGCGGCTGGATTGCGCGGACGAGCGCCGTAGCCAGGGCTCGATGACAATTGCGCGGCCGCTTTGCCCCCGCTCTCCTGGAGGCAGCGCACGTCCGTCGCGCTTGCGCTGTTCCAACTACGCTTTGCCCTCAGCCGGTGGCTCCTCGCCACCTTCAAACAGCTGAATAGGATGTCCGGGCATGATGGTTGAGATGGCGTGCTTATAGACGAGTTGTGAATGCCCATCCCGACGCAGCAGCACGCAGAAATTATCGAACCATGTGACCACGCCCTGCAATTTCACGCCGTTGACCAAGAAAATCGTCAGCGGGACTTTGACTTTGCGAACATGATTGAGAAAGGTGTCTTGGAGATTTTGCGCACGATCGGCGGCCATGGCCGTTGTTCCTTTTATGCTCGCGTCTTTCGCGCGAGACTAAGTTCGTTGTCCGGCGGCGCTTCGCCCCTGCCGAAGCGTTAGTAGCCGGGTGCCCAACCATTAGATGGCACTGCACGTATCGACGCAAGCATAAGTTGGCAGCGTCGGCATTAACGCACTGAATTTATTGAACTTTGCAGCCCCAAATTTGATGGATCGGCGGCCTCAGGTTAATTCGGCGTACTGGTAATAATCTCGCCGTAGTCCCGAAGCGACGAGGCCTGGCGCTCCATTTCCGATTGGCCGGCCATCGATGCGCACCACAGGCATCACCGCCTGCGTCGCGGACGTCACAAACGCCTCCCGCGCCCCACAGGCTTCTTCGGCCGTGAATGCACGTTCCTCGACTTGCAGGCCTTGCGCAGCGATTAGTTTCATCAATGTTGTGCGTGTAATGCCGCGTAAAATGTCGTGCCCCAAGGGCCGCGTCACCAATTTGCCTTCACGGCTAACGATCCAGGCATTGGACGACGCACCTTCAGTGACGAAACCCTTTTCATCGACGAACCAAGCTTCGCGCGCGCCTCGGTCGCGTGCCGCCTGTTTGCCGAGGACGTTGGCCAGCAAGGATATCGATTTGATATCGACGCGCGCCCAACGTTCATCGGGCATCGTCGCGACGGCAATACCGTCAGCGGCGACTTTTTCATTCGCGGCCGGATCGACACTGCGCGCAGTTACAGTCACCCCCGGTGCAACCGGCTTTGCTGGAAAGGCGTGGTCCCGGCGCGCAACGCCGCGCGTAACTTGAAGATAGACAAACCCGTCGCAAACGCGATTGCGCCGAACGGTCTCGCGCAATACGATTCCAAGCGCTTGCCGCGACATCGGATTGCGTATTTTGAGTTCGTTTAACGAGAAATCGAGACGTGCCAAATGGCCGCCTTCGTCCACGAACTTACCTGCCCTCACCTCGCAGACTTCGTAAACGCCGTCCGACAACTGATAGCCGCGGTCCTCGATGTTCACCGAAGCCTCGGCGCGCAGCAAATAGCGCCCGTTGACGTATGCAATCCTCGACATGAATTAACCGATACCCAGCGCTTTAAGTTTCCGGTGTAGCGCCGAGCGCTCCATGCCGACGAATTCGGCGGTACGCGAAATATTGCCGTCGAAGCGGCTGATTTGCGCCACGAGATATTCGCGCTCAAAGACCTCGCGCGCTTCGCGCAGAGGCAGCCCCATCAACTGTTCACCGCCGTTGCCGTTCGGCATGCTCGGCACCATCGACCCGACATCCGCCGGCAACATGCTGGCATCGACAATCGCGTTTGGATCGCCGCCAGCCAGGATCATGAGACGCTCGATGTTGTTGCGTAGTTGACGAATATTGCCCGGCCAGTCGTGCGATTGCAGCACGGCCATCGCATCGTCGCCAATCTTGCGTTTCGGTAGCCCGGTCGCCTGCGAAATCTGCTCCATGAAGTACTCAACCAGCTCCGGGATATCCTCGCGTCGCTCAGAAAGCGGCGGTACGCGGATTGGAACTACCGATAGCCGGTGATAGAGGTCTTCGCGAAATTTGCCGGCGGCAATCTCTGATTCGAGGTTGCGTGTGGTCGACGATACGATGCGCACATCGACGGCAAGCTTGGCGCTGCCCCCCACGCGTTGGAACGTTTGATCGACCAGCACTCGCAAAATCTTGTTCTGCGTGTCGCGCGGCAGATCGGCAACGTCGTCGAT
>JAFAQJ010000213.1 GCA_019246455.1 Pseudolabrys sp. | reverse complement strand
CTGCGCAGAGATTGTCATGAGACAGACCCGCTTTTCTGGCTCGTTCGTTCCGGTCGATGCCGAGAATCGGCGTCCGGTCGCGGGTTGAAACCCGGGGACTCTTACCGACGTCCCCTTGTTAATGGCAAATGTGTCACGCTGCGCGCCGAGCGGCTAATGCCAACTGCGTGAACGGCGCATTCGCGTGGGGGCGGCGCTTTGCAAGTGACGCGCGGCGCGGCACAATTGAACTATGTCATCTCTCGAACGCTGGCCCGCTTTGCCTTATGCGGCGTGGAAGGACACCGCGGCGACGCTGCATCTGATGACGCAGATCGCCGGCAAGGTGCGGCTTTCGCGCACGCCGTGGCTCAATCATTCCTGGCACGTCACGCTTTATGTGTCGGTGCGCGGGCTGACCACCGGACCGATTCCTGATGGTGCGCGCACGTTCGAGATCGAATTCGATTTCGTCGATCATGTGCTGTGGGTGAGGACGAGCGACGGGCACGAACGTCAAGTCATGCTCAAGCCGCCGGGCGGCCGCGCATGGTCGATCGCCGAATTCTACGCCGAGACGATCAGCGGGCTCGCCGCGCTCGGCATCGCGGTCGCGATCAAGAAAAAGCCGAACGAAATTCCCAACGCGGTGCCGTTCGACCGCGATACGACGCACAAGAGCTACGACCCGGCCGCGGCCCACGCGTTCTGGCGCGTGTTGCTCGCGGCGAACGAGGTGTTCACGCGCTTTCGCTCGTGCTTTCTCGGCAAGGTGTCGCCGGTACATTTCTTCTGGGGCTCGTTCGATCTCGCGGTGACGCGGTTTTCCGGGCGCAGCGCGCCGAAGCATCCCGGCGGCGTGCCGAATTTGCCGGACGCCGTGGCGCAGGAAGCCTATTCGCACGAAGTCTCGTCGGCCGGATTCTGGCCGGGCGGCGGTGGCGTGATCGATTTTCCGGCGTTCTATTCCTACGCCTATCCGGCGCCGGAGGGCTTCGCGCAGGCGAAAGTGAAGCCGGCCGCGGCGTTTTATTCGGCGCAACTCGGCGAATTCATTGTACCCTATGACGATGTGAGAAAGAGCGCCGACCCCGACGCGGCACTGATGGATTTCCTGCAATCGACCTATGACGCGGCAGCGGATTTGGGGAAATGGGACCGCGCCGCGCTCGAATGCGCGATGGGTGAGCCGGGCAAGGTGCGGGTGGTTTAAGAGGCACTGCTTGCGGCTTTTCGCGCATTGTCTTGCAACGGTGACTTGAAGCGATCAGGCTCTGCCGTCCGGTTTCTTTTGGGGGGAACCATGATCAAGAGACTGAAGTCGGACGCGAGCGACGGCATCCAGCTCAGCGGAAAAAGAAAGTGGGACGGAAGAAGCGGCGCTGATCCCGGGCGCGTTGGTGACGGAACAGAAGGGCGTTTGATGCCCGGCCATGACGGAGTATATGTCCGCGACCTCCCTAACCGAGAGCCGCCATGAATGCCCCCGTTTCCACCCCCGTCCCGCCCTATAAGCACACGCCCCTGTTTCCGCTCGGCAAGGACGACACGGTCTATCGCAAGATTTCCGATAAGGGGATCAAGGTCGAGAAGATCATGGGGCAGGAGGTGCTGCTGGTCGAGCGCGAGGCGTTGCGCTCGCTGTCCGAAGCCGCCTTCAACGACATCAACCATCTGCTGCGCACGGCGCACCTCAAGCAGCTGCGCGCGATCCTCGACGATCCGGAAGCAAGCGCGAACGACAAGTTCGTGGCCTACGATTTTTTGAAGAACGCCTGCATCGCGGCCGGCGGCGTGTTGCCGATGTGCCAGGACACCGGCACCGCGATCATCATGGGCAAGAAGGGCCGCGCGGTGTGGACTGACGGCTCCGACGAGGGTGCGCTGGCTGAAGGCGCGCGCGATTCCTATCTGCGGCGCAATCTGCGCTATTCGCAGCTCGCGCCGATCTCGATGTTCGAGGAGAAGAACACCAAGTCGAACATGCCGGCGCAAGTCGAGATCTACGCCGAGGGTGAAGATGCCTACAAATTCTTGTTCATCGCCAAAGGCGGCGGTTCGGCCAACAAGGCGTTCCTGTTCCAGGCGACGCCGTCGATTTTGACGCACGACCGCATGATCGCCTTCCTGAAAGAGAAGATTCTGACTTTGGGGACCGCGGCGTGCCCGCCGTATCACCTCGCGATCTGCATCGGCGGCACCTCGGCCGAACTCACGATGAAGACCGTCAAGCTCGCGTCGACCAAATATCTCGACAATCTGCCGACTCAAGGCTCGGAGGACGGCCACGCCTTCCGCGATCTCGCGATGGAAAAGGAAGTCCACAAGCTGACGCAGTCGCTTGGCGTCGGCGCGCAATTCGGCGGCAAATATTTCTGCCATGACGTGCGGGTCATCCGGCTGCCGCGCCACGGCGCGAGTTTGCCGATCGGGCTCGGTGTGTCGTGCGGCGCCGACCGCCAGGCGCTCGGCAAGATCACGCGCGAGGGCGTGTTCCTCGAACAGCTCGAGGAGCATCCCGCGCAATTCTTGCCGGAGATCGATCAGGAAAAACTCGGCGGCGAGGTCATCAAGGTCGACCTGCGCAAGCCGATGAAGGAAGTGCTGGCGCAGCTCACGCAATATCCGGTAAAGACGCGGCTGTCGCTGACCGGCACGATGATCGTGGCGCGCGACCTCGCGCACGCCAAATTGCGCGAGCGGCTCGAAAGCGGTAAGGGGCTGCCCGACTACTTCAAGAACCATCCGATCTATTACGCGGGGCCGGCCAAGACGCCGGCGGGCTATGCCTCGGGCGCGTTCGGCCCGACCACCGCGGGCCGCATGGACAGCTACATCGACCAGTTCCAGGCGGCGGGCGGTTCGATGATCTCGGTCGCCAAAGGCAATCGCTCGTCGCAAGTGCGCGACGCCTGTAAGAAGCACGGCGGCTTCTATCTCGGTTCGATCGGCGGCGTCGCCGCGAACTTGGCCGAGCACTGCATCAAGAAGGTCCAGGTGCAGGAATTCCCCGAGCTCGGCATGGAAGCGATCTGGAAGATCGAGGTCGAGGACTTCCCGGCTTTCATCGTGATCGACGACAAGGGCAACGACTTCTTCAAGGAACTGAATCTGGGCTAACCTCGCGGCCATGATCGCGAGCACTCATGATTGATCGAAGGCGGCTTCTGGCCGGCGCGTTGGCGCTCGCCGCAGCGCCAGCGCGGGCGCAAACCTATCCGACCCGGCCCATCACCCTGATCGTGCCGTTCGCGGCCGGCGGCTCAACCGACGTCATCGCGCGCGTTATGGCCGCGGGGTTGCGGCTCGAACTCGGGCAATTCGTCGTCATCGAAAACCGCGCTGGCGCCGGCGGCTCGCTCGGTACCGAGGCGATCGCGAAAGCGACCCCCGATGGTTACACGATCGGCATGGGCACGGCCTCGACGCTCGCCATCAATCCGGCGGCCTACCGCAATCTGCCATTCGACGTCCTCAAAGATTTGGCGCCGATCACCGAGATCGCCGCGGTGCCGAACATCATGTCGATCCACCCGACGGTGCCGGCGAAAGACATGGCGGAATTCATTGCTTACGCGAAGGCGCAGAAGGGCAAGTTGTCTTATGCCTCGTCGGGCAATGGCTCGGTGGCGCATCTGATGGGCGAGCAGTTCAAGCTGGCCACCGGCACCGATCTCCTGCACGTCGCCTATCGCGGCATCGGACCGGCGATGAACGATGTGGTCGGCGGCCAGGTACAGGTATTGTTCGATAATTTGCCGACCACGCTGCCGATGGTGCAGAGCGACAAATTGCGTGCGCTCGCGGTATCGGGCGCCAAGCGGGTCGCGGCACTGCCGAATGTTCCCACTTTCACCGAGTTGGGCCTGCCCGACCTCGAATGGATGGCATTCTTCGGCCTGATCGCGCCGGCCGGCACGCCGTCCGACATCATCGCGCGATTGCGCGACGCTATCACGCGGGTGATGGAGCAACCGGACGTGCGCAAGGCGCTCGAAGTACAGCAGGCGATTTTGGTGGGCAGCGCGCCCAACGAGTTTCATGGGCTGATCGAGCGGGAACTCATGCGCATGAAACGCGCGGTCGAGGCGGCCAATATTCACATCGACCACTGATGCGCTCAGTCATTCGCGCGCACGCGATTTGCCGTATGTATGCATATGACGCGGCGCTATGAACGATAATCGCCAGCGCGTCGTCTACGACATTCGATCTAGCGTTTCGCCACGCAGCGAGCGTGAATTGAAATGTGCATGGCGGTTCCACTTGTTATTGCGGGGAATCATGGGCGTATGCCACGCT
>JAFAQJ010000156.1 GCA_019246455.1 Pseudolabrys sp. | reverse complement strand
TGTAGGTCATGCGGCCAATGTAAGCCTCAGGGATGACAAGGCAAGCACGCGCTTTAGGCAGCGATCTTGCCGCCCAGCTCGTCCTCAATGTGCGCCTTGACGATCTCGTCGAACGTCGCTTCGGCCTTGAAGCCGAGTGCCCTAGCGCGTTCGGCATTGATGCGCTCGGACCAGCCGGCGACGATGCGCATGATGAGCTCGTCCGGTTGGCGCTTGATGCGCGCCGCGACCTTGTCGCCGGCAATCCGTTTGAGTGAATCGATTTGCTCGGCGACCGTGCAGCACACGCCGGGCATTGCCAGATTGATGCGCGGACCGAGCTGTTCGCGGGTCAGTCCGGCGGCATGGATCAGGAAGCCAACTGCGGCGCGCGGCGACGCGTGCGTGTGCGTCACCGTGTCGGCGACCGGCAGGATCGCCTCCATCCCGGCAAGCGGTTCACGAATGATGCCGGAGAAGAAACCGGAGGCCGCCTTATTCGGCTTTCCGGGCCGCACGCAGATCGTCGGCAGACGAATGCCGACGCCATCCAACATGCCGCGCCGGTTATAGTCGGCGAGCAAGAGTTCGGAGATCGCCTTCTGCGTACCGTAGGAGGTGAGCGGCGTCAGGAAGAAATCGTCCGGGATGCCGGCGGGTGGGAAGGGCGCGCCATAGACCGCGATTGAGGAGGTGAATACCACCTTCGGCTTGTAATCCTTGGTTTGGCGGATCGCCTCGAGGAGCGCCCGGGTGCCGTCGAGGTTGACGTGATAGCCCTTGTCGAAATCGAGCTCGGCCTCGCCGGACACCACGCCGGCGAGATGGAAAATCATCGCCGGCTTTGGCGCGATCAGCTTCTGCGCGATCCCTGGTGCGGCGAGGTCGGCGGCGACGAGATCAACGGAGCCACTGAAACCGGCCGGTTTCTGCGGCTCGACGATATCGGTCAGGGTAAGGCGCTCGACCGATTGACCGTTGAGTTTGCCGTCTTTGACGAGCCGTGCGATCAGCTTACGGCCGATCATGCCGGCCGCACCGGTGATGAGAATATGCATGTTTCCGTCCCTTATTTATCCGCCGGCTCGAACCGGTCGACCCGGCGCAGCGCCGGGAAAAGCATCATCCAGATCCCGGCGACAAGCAACGATCCGATCCCGCCGACGACGGCCGATGGCACGGCACCGATCAGCGCCGCCAGCAAGCCGGATTCAAATTCGCCGAGCGTGTTCGAGGTGCCGACAAACAGGTAATTGATGGCGCTGACCCGGCCGCGCATCGCGTCCGGCGTCTCGATCTGCACCAGCGAGAACCGGATCACGACGCTGATCGAGTCGGACGCGCCGAGCAACGCCAGCGCCGCCATCGACAACGGCAACCAGGTCGAGAGCGCGAAAATCAGGGTAGCGATGCCGTAGAGCGCAACCACGGTGAACATGATGATTCCGATGTGCCGCTCGATGGGACGCCATGATAGGAGAAGGGTCATCGACAGCGCGCCGATGGCCGGCGCCGAACGCAGCAGGCCAAGACCCGCGGGTCCCGCGTCGAGAATGTCGCTGGCATAGATGGGCAGCAATGCCGTGACGCCACCGAGTAGCACGACGAACAAATCGAGCGTGATGACACCGAGGAGCCGCTGTCGCGCGCGAATGTAGTGGAAACCCGCGAGCACCGAAGCCCATGTCACGGGATCGCGCGGCGTCACGAGGCGCTCGACCCGCACCAGCGTGACCAGCATCATCGCGGTCACGAACAACACGACGCACAAGGCGCAAACTAGCATCGGCGAAATGGCATAGAGGATACCACCGGCCGCAGGACCGCAGATTACCGCGGCCTGGTTGGCGCTCGACCACGCCGCGATGGCGCGCGGAATGAGCGGCGGCGCGACCGTTGCCGGCACCAGCGAATGACCGCTCGGCAATTCGAAGGCGCGTGCTGTGCCGATCAGGAATACGGCGACGAACAGCCATTCGCGCGTGATCGCGCCGGTCGCGAGCCCGCCGAGTACGATCAGCGCGGCGAGCGCGTGGGTCGCCTGCGCCAGCCGCACGATGTGCCGGCGGTCGTACCGGTCGGCAGCGTGCCCGATCAACAGCGTGAAGATCACCGCCGGGATGAACTGGATCAGCCCGACCAGGCCGAGATCGAAGGCGCTTCCGGTGATCGCGTAGATCGTCCAGCCGATCGTCACCGCCATCATATGATAGCCGAGTGTGGCTGCGACCCGCGAACACCAGAACAGCACGAATGGCTTCTGGTCGATCAGCCGCAACGACAGGGCGCCGTCGGTCATTGCGGCGCGGTGTCTGCGTTGAGCTGCGTGAGGCTGATCTTTTGCTTCCCATCCGTCGCGAAATTGTCCGGCGCGAGCCAGCGCTCGAAGTGGGTCTTGCGCCGTGGCCACTCGCTCTCCAGCATCGAGAAGTAGGCGGTGTCGCGGTTACGGCCCTTGGCGATCATGTGTTCGCGCAAAATACCCTCGAACTTGAAGCCATAGCGACCGGCGGCGCGGCGCGATGGCCAGTTCAGCGCGTTGCATTTCCACTCGTAGCGCCGGTTGCCCAAAGTCTCGAATGCGTATTTGGCGAGCAGATACTGCGCCTCAGTACCGAGCGGCGTTTTTTGCAGTGCCGGCGAGTAGACGATATGGCCGACTTCGATCGAACGGTGGGCGGGTCGAATCTCCATCAGCGTCGCGATGCCGACGGCGCGGCCAGCTTTATCGACGATCGCGTAGCTGTAGGGATCGGTGAGGGGAATGCGGGTCGGGATCCAGGCGGCGAATTCCTCAGGCGTCGCGAACGGCCCGTAGGTCGACATGTAGGTCCAGATCGCGTCGTGGCCTTTGACCGCATTCCACAAGTCCACGGTATGTTTGACGTCGAGCCGTTCGACGCGGCCGTAACGGCCTTCGAGAACGACGGGACCGGGCAGCTTCGCCGGCGTCGCGTTAACTAACGCGCCGACCGGTTGGCCGGTTTCAGGAAGGATGTCGTCGGTCACGATGGGTATTTGCCAAAGAATTTGTTGAGATCGGCGTTCGAGACCACGCCGGCGAATGTATCGAATTTGCCGTTCTCGGCGATGTCCCGCGACGATTTGATGAAGGCATCCATCGCCACGCGCGATAACGTCCCGCCGACGCTAATGCGCCGCACGCCCATCGCCGCTATGTCGGCTACGGTAAATCCAAATGGCGCCGAGTTAAGGAAATTCACCGGCTTCGGCGCCACCGCCTTCACCACAGTCTCGATCTGCTCGCGCGTCTTGATCAGCGGAGCATAGAGGCAATCCGCGCCTGCATCGGAATAGGCTTTGAGGCGCTTGATTGTGTCGTCGAGGTTCGGCTTGCCATGCAGAAAGTTCTCGCAACGCCCGGTAAGCAGCACGTCGCCACCGGCCTTATCGATCGCCGCGCGTGTGGCTTTGATGCGAGCCACGGCTGTGTCGAAATCGTAGATCGGATTTTTCTCGTCACCGCTGAAGTCTTCTATCGACAGCCCGGCGACGCCGGTCTCGATGCAGCGCGTGACGTTCTTTCCTACGTCGTCAGGATCGTGCGCGAAACCGTTCTCGAAATCGGCGTTAAGCGGAATTTCGACGCATGCGGCGAGCTCGCGGTAATGCGCCAGCACGGTGTCGAGGCTCTGCACGCCGTCGGGCCGGCCCTGCGCATGCGCGTGGCCGGCGCTGGTCGAAGCGATCGCCTTGAAACCGAGGCCCTCAAGATAGCGGGCGGTGCCTACACTCCACGGATTGGGAATGACGAAGCAGCCGGTCTGGTGAAGCTTGCGGAAAACGCGGCGTTTGTCTGCGGCACTTTGCATTGCAATTCTCCCGGCGCTTCGACGTTAGCGCAGGCGCCCGGCGTCTGGCGAGACCAGTCATGAACGAAATGCATGACACGGCGTTATTGCCGCAATGCTTTATCAATTGCTCAACGGCACACTCGTCAGCCTGTTCAACTTCGGCGTTCATGCGGTCGCTACCGCCCTGATTGTCGCCGCGACGCGGCGCATGGTTTGGATGACGAGCGATTACCACGCATTCTGGCGAGTCGCGGCGCTGATGTTCGTGACCATGGTAGCGCTGATGGTGGCGCATCTCATTGAGATCACGATCTGGGCGCTGCACTACGGCTGGATCGGTCTCGACGTCGGCAAGGCGACTCATTTCGAGTTCGCATTCGAGAATTACACCGCGCTTGGTTACGGCGATCCGCCGCCGCCGCAGCAGTGGCGGCTCACCGGGCCGGTCACCGCGCTCAATGGGTTGCTGCTGGTAGGCTGGTCGGTGGCGGTGATCTTCGAGGTCATCCGTATGGCCGAGGTCAAGTTCGAACACCTGCCGATCCGTAAAACGAGCCGCAAATAGGGGCGATTGACGGACCTTGCGCCACTCCGGCAATCTCCGCCGCCAATAACAAGGAACGCCGAGGAAACGCGTTATGCTCAAAACCATCGCGGCTTTCGACCGCATCGGCGAAGAAAACGCCTTCGCCGTGCTCGCACGTGCCAATGCCCTGGCCGCGCAGGGCCGCAACATCATCAGTCTCGGCATCGGCCAACCGGATTTCCGCACGCCCGATCACATCGTCGAAGCTGCGATCAAGGCGCTGCGCGACGGTCATCACGGCTACACCGCCGCGAACGGCATCCCGTCGCTGCGCGAAGCGGTCGCCGCGGATCTGCATAATCGATACGGCGTCGATGTCTCGCCTGACAGCGTTATGATCATGCCGGGCGGCAAGCCCACCATGTTTATGTCGATCATGTTTTTCGGCGAGCCCGGCGTCGAGATCATGTATCCCGATCCGGGTTTCCCGATCTATCGCTCGATGATCGAGTTCACCGGTGCGACCCCGGTGCCGATCCCGATCCGCGAGGAGAACGGCTTTGCGTTTTCGGCGGAGGAGACCCTGTCGCTTATCACGCCGAAGACGCGGCTGGTTATCATCAACTCGCCAGCTAACCCGACCGGCGGTGTCACGCCGAAATCTGAGATCGACAAATTCGTCGCCGGCCTCGACGAATGGCCGGACGTTGCGGTGATGTCGGACGAGATTTATGACCAGATGACCTATGACGCTGCAAAACACGTCTGCCTGTTGTCGTATCCCTCGATTCGCGACCGCCTCATCCTGCTCAACGGCTGGTCGAAGACTTATGCGATGACCGGCTGGCGGCTCGGTTACGCGGTGTTCCCTGGCAAACTTTACGACTACGCGAGGAAGCTCGCAGTCAATCTGCATTCCTGTGTCAACGCTCCGACACAATATGCCGGGCTCGCCGCGCTCACCGGGCCGCAAGACGCCGTGCACAAAATGGTCGCCGAGTTCGATCGGCGGCGCAAAGTCGTGGTCGAAGGCTTGAACAAATTGCCCGGCGTGTCGTGCGTGGTGCCGAAGGGCGCGTTCTATGCGTTCCCCAACGTCAAGCGCACCGGCTGGAAAGCGAAGGAACTAGCCAACACGCTGCTCAATGATACCGGCGTTGTCACCATCGGCGGACCGGATTTCGGCATTCTCGGCGAGGGCTATCTGCGGCTCTCCTACGCCAACTCGACCGAGAACATCCTCAAGGCGCTTGAGCGAATGGGTGAATTCCTATCGAAACGAAAGGCCGCGTGATTAACGCCGCAGCGTGAACTGGAAGCCGGCGAGTACGATGATGAGGCCGATCAGTTGCGGCCAACTCGGCACCGCCCCAAGCAGCAGATAACCGAGGATCACGCCGAATACCGGCACCAGTGCCGGAAAGGTGCCGGCGCGACCGGCGCCAAGCGCCATCACCGCATGAGCAAACAGATAGGTCGCCGCAGGCCCGGCGAAAATGCCTTGCATGACGACCTGCAGCAGGTTCTCCCACAGACCGTGCTCTACCAAGTGCTGCCAGCCGCCGAGCGCGAAATAGATCGGCGTGAGAATGGCGATTGAGATCACGCCGATCGCGATCACCGCGCGGTTGCCCGGCATATGCCATTGCCGCAGCAGCGTGCCGAAGATCGCCCACGACAGACCGGCTGATACGAACAGCAGGTCGCCGCCTACGCCGTGGCTGCCTATCGTGGCGAGAGACTCCGCTCCGTACACCAGAAGACCCGCGACGATGATCACGGCGCCAAAAATGCGATGCGCCGACACCGGCTCGCGCAGGAACGTTGCTGCGAAAATAAATCCGAATAGCGCCGCCGTCGCCGGCTGGATCGTCGTGCCGTGGCCGAGCGGCACCAGGATGAATCCAGTGTATGCGAGCAACGCCTGCGGCGGTCCGCCAAACAGGCTCAACCCGATTGCGCGCCGCCAGCCGATGCCGCCGAGATCGCGAATACCGTCGCGAAATGCGACGGGCAGAAAAATCAGTCCTGACCAGAAGAAGCGATGGAAGGCGATATCAGCCGGTGAAAAGCCTATTTGCACGCCATGCTTGGCGGCGACGAAGCCGGCCGCCCATGACAGCGCCGCCAGCGCGCCGCAGACGGCACCGATGATCAGCGTCGTTCGATGCGCGTGGTCGGCGCTTATCATGCAGTCTTTCGGCGGGAAGGTGACGGCTACCGGGCTGATACTCTAGGATTGCGGCCCCGTCCATTCGATATCCGAGAAGCCTTCATTCACTGGGAACGAACGTCAAGGAACAGCTATGGCGAAATCGAGGAAAGTCATCATCACCTGCGCCGTCACCGGCTCGATTCATACGCCCTCGATGTCGCCGCATCTGCCGATCACCGCTCAGGAGATCGCCGACGCGGCGATCGGCGCCGCCGAAGCCGGCGCGGCCGTGGTGCATCTTCACGCCCGTGATCCGAAGGACGGACGGCCCGATCAGAGACCGGAAGCGTTTGCGCCGTTCCTGAAGGTCATCAAGCAGCGCTCGGACGTCGTCATCAACATCACGACCGGTGGTGCGCCGACCATGACCGCCGAGGAACGCGTCAAGCCGGCGGCGACCTTCAAGCCGGAAGTCGCTTCGCTCAACATGGGGACGATGAACTTCGGCCTTTATCCGATGATCCCGCGCTACAAGGGCAAGTTTAAACACGAGTGGGAAGAGCCGTATCTCGAGCGCTCGCGCGGCGGCATGTTTAAGAACACCTTCGCCGACATCGAATACATCCTCAGAACCTGCGCCGAGAACGGCACTCGTTTCGAGATCGAGTGCTACGACATCGGCCATCTCTACACGCTGCGGCACTTCCTCGACCGCGGCGTGATCAAGGCGCCGCTTTTCGTGCAGTCGGTGTTCGGCATCCTCGGCGGGATTGGCGCGCATCCTGAAGACGTCATCATGATGAAGCGCACCGCCGACCGGCTGCTCGGCGACCAGTATCACTGGTCGGTATTGGGTGCGGGCGCGAACCAGATGCGTGTCGCGGCGCAGGCCGCGGCGATGGGCGGTAATGTCCGCGTCGGCATGGAGGATTCGCTCTGGATCGGCCCCGGTAAGCTCGCCGAATCGAACGCTCAGCAGGTCACGCAGGTTCGCAAGATTCTCGAGGGACTCGGCCTTGAGGTCGCCAATCCCGACGAGGCGCGCGAGATTCTCTCGCTCAAGGGCGGCGACAAGGTCGCGTTTTAGTTCCCTGCGACCGATTATTCGTTGCCGAGCACGGCGTGAACCCGTCCTATAGGGGCGGAGATTCGGACAATGGCCGCGCTTGACGCCGTCAGCCTCACGATTTTGCTCGGCAGCCTGGTCGTGTTGGCCGGCATCCTGTCGAGCGTGGTCGCGCTGCGGTTCGGCGCGCCGTTGCTGCTCGTCTTCCTGTTGATCGGGGTGCTGGCGGGCGAGGCCGGCCCTGGAGGTATCAAGTTCGACGACGTCAAATCCGCCTATACCGTCGGCTCGGTCGCACTGGCGCTGATCCTGTTCGACGGCGGTTTGCGCACGCGGTTTGCTACTTTCCGTAGCGTGTTGGCGCCCGCCGGCATGCTGGCAACGGTCGGTGTCGTGCTCACCGCGGCGCTCACCGCGCCGGTCGCCAAATACGCGCTCGGGCTCGACTGGCTCGAAGGGCTGCTGGTCGGCTCGGTGATCGCGTCGACAGACGCCGCGGCAGTGTTCTTCCTCATCAATGCGCGCGGCTTGCGCCTGCGCCAGCGGGTGCAGGCGACGCTCGAAGTCGAATCCGGCGCTAACGATCCGTTCGCGATCTTTTTGACGATCGCGCTGGTCGAGCTACTGCTGGTCGGCGATCGGAGTTGGGGCGGTCTCGCGCTTGGCCTGTTGCGCGAAGCGGTGCTCGGGACACTGCTTGGCGTGGCCGGCGGACAAATGATTGCGTTGGTACTCAATCGGCTGGGGTTGGCGCAGGGGCTGCATGCGGCTTTTGTTGCAGTCGGCGCACTCGTGGTGTTTGCCGCCGCCAATGTGCTGCATTCGTCTGGCTTCCTCGCGGTCTATCTGGCGGGTCTCGTACTCGGCAACCGGCAGACCCGCGCACAGAGTTCGGTGGTGGCATTTCTGGACGTCATTACCTGGCTCGCGCAGATCGTGATGTTCGTTTTGCTCGGGCTGCTCGCGTGGCCGGCGCGCATCCCGCATAACATGCTCGGCGCGGTCGCGGTCGCGATCGCACTGATGTTTGTGGCGCGGCCCGCGACGGTATTCACCTGCCTCGCGCCATTTGGCTTTTCGTGGCGCGAGAAGCTGTTCATGTCGTGGGTTGGCCTACGCGGCGCGGTGGGCATTTTCCTCGCTTCGATTCCACTGCTGGTCGGGTTGCGCAACGCCGCGATCTATTTCGACGTTGCGTTCGTCGTCGTGCTGGTGTCGCTTCTGGTGCAGGGTTGGACTATCGCGCCGGCGGCGCGCAAGCTCGGCATTGCGCTCAAACGCACCGCGATGGCGCCCCGCCGCGTCGAGCTCGACCTACCGGGGCAATTGGAGCAGGAGCTCGTCGGCTATTCCGTCGCGCCCAACTCGCCGTACTTGCGTCGGCGCTTAATTCCGTCGTGGGCCAAGCCGACTTTATTTGTGCGCGATCAGCACATCATCATGCCGGAGGAAGCGCGCGATGTTCGCGCCGGCGATTATGTCTATCTATTGGCGCCGCCGGAGAAGGCTCAATCGCTCGACCGGTTCTTTGTCGACATTCCCTCGCCCAAACGTGATCCGAAGCTACTTGGCGATTTTTTCGTGCCCGGTACCGCGACCTTGGGCGCGCTCGCCGAGATTTACGACCTGCAGATTTCGCCCGAGCACGCTAGCTATACATTGGCCGATGAGTTCGACGAGCAGCTCCATCGCCCGACGAAGACGGGCGACATCATCCACATTGGCACGATTGCGCTCCTGGCGCACAAGGTCGCCAAAGGGAAAGTGACGACGGTCGGTTTGCAACTCGACGAGCCCGACGAACCGGTACCCGAAAACTGGCAAGGCCGCCTTGCGGCGACCCTGCGTCGAATCAAACGCGAACTGACGAGTTAAGCGGCGCGTTGAGAGCCGAGCGGTAGGTGACGCACCAGCGCCGCA
Source organism: Pseudolabrys sp. (assembly GCA_019246455.1). GTDB lineage: Bacteria > Pseudomonadota > Alphaproteobacteria > Rhizobiales > Xanthobacteraceae > Pseudolabrys. The sequence goes on along the minus strand of JAFAQJ010000156.1, from coordinate 5,869 downwards.
CCGCCGAACAACAGCGCGGCCCAGAACAGGTCGCCGACCACGGTTTGCGGCAGATAAGGCAGCGCGGCCGCGTAGCAGGTGGCCAGCCCCGCGAACGTGTGCGGATACATGTCGGCCGCCGCCCACGTCACGAAGTTGGTGACGACATAGAACAGCAGCGAATAGGCGACGATCACCGGCGCGAACATGCCCGGCGCGCGCAAGCGGCCCGGCAGATAAGCGACCAGCGCTGGCAGCATGAACATCGCGTAGACTGTCAGCGTGATCGCGCGCACGTCCGGCCCGATCACCGCGTCGCTGATCAGCATTGCCGCGAGCGGAACGACAAAGGCCAGCGACCGCATTCGCATCACAGTGCCGGCGAACAAGGCACTCGCCGCGATCGGTGTGAAATTCGGCTCGTGTGGCAACAGGCGCGCGGCGACGTCGAGGGCGATCAGGCCCGCAGCCAGAATCAGGTCATTGCGAAGTGCGGTGTTGCGGAGCATCGAATCGAATTCCTTCAGGTTCCGGTGTGGCGCGACCTTACCATGCCCGCACCGTGCTGCTCTACCCATTCCTGCACGATCGTTATGAGCGAATCGAGCCCGTCGGTGAGCGCCGCCGGGCCGGGCTGGAGGATCACCGTCGATTTGATCTCGCGTAGGAAGCCGTCGCGGACCGCCGGAATGCGGTCGAAGCCCGGGCGGGCGGTGACCTTGCCGGGCACGAATTTTTTGCCGCACCATGAGCCGACGATGATGTCGGGCGCAGCGGCGATCACCTGATCGGCGGTGACGATACGGTCCTTGGCGTTCTTGCGCCGCGCTAGGTCCGGGAACACGTCGGTGCCCCCGGCCACCTCGATCAGCTCGGACACCCAGCCGATCCCGGAAATCATCGGTTCGTCCCATTCCTCGAAATAGATCCGTGGTCTTATGGCTGCTTTGGCCGCGTTTGCTCGCGTTTCGCCGACACAGGCATCGAGTTTTGCCGCCAGTGTGTCGGCTTTGCCGCTTGCGCCCACCAACGCGCCAAGGGTACGGATCATGTCGAGGATGCCGGCGACGTCGCGCTGGTTGAAGGCGTGCACGGCGATGTTGTTGCGCACGAGATCGGCAACGATGTCGGCTTGCAGGTCGGAGAATGTCAGGACGAGGTCGGGTTCGAGTGCGAGAATTTTAGGCACGTCGGCGGAAATGAATGCCGAGACGCGCGGCTTCTCCTTGCGCACCCGCGGCGGCCGCACCGCGTAACCGGACACGCCGACAATGCGCGCATCTTCGCCGAGAAGGTAAAGCGTCTCGACGGTCTCCTCAGTCAGGCAGACGATTCGTTGCGGCGGAAACATGCTGTCAGCATACACCGGTTCAGCCGGTAGCCGCGTCGAGCAATTCGAGCCCGCCGGCGCCGATCACCCGTCCGTCCTCGATGCGCACGACTTGCGTGGCGATGCGCTGGATTTCACCGGCCTGATGGCTGACATAGACGATCGGCACTTTGGTCTCGTCGCGCAGCCGCACCAGAAACGGCAGGATTTCGAGCCGCCGCGCGCGGTCGAGCGAGGCGAGGGGTTCGTCGAGCAACAACAAACGTGGCTTCATCAGCAGCGCGCGGCCGATCGCGACCCGCTGGCGCTCCCCGCCCGAGAGATTTCCGGGCCTCCGGTCGAGCAGATGGCCGATATTGAGCAGCTTGACGATGTGCTCTCGCGTTGCCTGGTCGCGCGGCAGGCCGTTCATCCAGCGGCCATAGTCGAGATTTTTCGCGACGCTCAAATGCGGCAGCAGCCGCCCCTCCTGGAACACATAGCCAATGCGACGGCGGTGCGGCGGCACGTCGATGGCGCACGCCGAATCGAACAAAATTTCGTCATCTAGCGAAATCCGGCCACGGTCAGGCCGCACCAGCCCCGCGATCATATTGACCAGCGAAGTCTTGCCCGAACCCGACGAGCCGAACAGCGCGGTCGAGTCGTCCGCTGCAAAGGTCACCTTCAGCGAAAACTCGCCGAGCCTTTTTTCCACGTCGACCGACAGCATCTCAGTCTCCGTGGCTGCGTTGCACGGCGCGATTGGCAAGCCAGCCGGAGACGACCAGCGCCGCGAATGAAATGACGATCGACACCAGAACGAGCCGCATCGCCGCGGCATCGCCGTTCGGCACCTGCGTCAGTGTGTAGATCGCGCTGGCGATCGTTTGCGTCTCGCCAGGAATATTGGAGACAAAGGTGATGGTCGCACCGAATTCGCCCAGTGCCTTGGCGAAGCACAGCACCATGCCAGCGATTACGCCGGGCAAAGCGAGCGGCAGCGTCACGGTGAGGAACACCCATAGCGGGCCGGCGCCGAGTGTGGCGCTAGCGTCTTCGAGCTTGTGGTCGATTGCTTCGAACGACAGGCGGATCGCCCGCACCATCAGCGGAAATGCCATGATGGCGCAGGCGAGCGCCGCGCCAGTCCAGCGGAACGAGAATACAATGCCGACGTATTTCTCAAAGAACATGCCGAGCGGCGCCTTGCGGCCGAAGCTGATGAGCAGGAGATAGCCGGTGACGACCGGCGGCAGAACGAGCGGCAGGTGCACCAGCGCGTCGACCGCTGCCTTACCCCAGAACTGCCGGCGTGCCAGGGCGTAAGCGACCGCGATCCCGAACGGCAGCGACGCCGCAGTCGCGACCAGCGCGACCCGCAGCGAGATCCGGATCGCCGTCCACTCTTCGGGCGTCAACTCCAGCATCGGCGATTACGACACCGGTTTCACAAGAAAGCTGAAGCCGTATTTCTCGAATACGGCTTTCGCCGCGCTGGAGCGCAGGAATTGTAGATATTGCGCGGAGTCCAGCTTGGCGTTGGTCGTGGCGGCGACGGGGTAGGTCACCGGTGGGTAGGAATCGTCGGGGAAAGTGCCGACGATCTTCACATTCGGCTCCACCTTGGCGTCCGTCTCGTAGACGATACCGATTGGTGTTTCGCCGCGCGCGACGAAGGCGAGCGTGGCGCGTACGTTCTCCGCTTGCGCCAGCTTCGGCTCCGCGGCGGCCCATGCGCCGAGTTTCTCGAGCGCCGCTTTGGCGTAAAGCCCGGCCGGCACCGCCTTCACGTCGGCAACCGCGATGCGGCGGTCGCCTGCGAGCTTGGCGATGTCGAAACGTTGTCCGATTTTCACGTCGGCGATTTTGGAATCCTTGCCAGCGATCAGCACCAGCTTGTTCCCGAGTAGGTTATAGCGGCCGTCGGCTTTGATGAGATTCTTGCCGGCCACATAGTCCATCCACTGGAGATCGGCGGATATGAAGACATCGGCCGGCGCGCCGGATTCGATTTGCTTGGCCAGCGCCGATGATGCCGCGTAGCTCGCCGTCACTTTGGTGTTGGCGGCCTTGGTGAAGGCGGCGTTGACGTCATCGAGCGCATTCTTGAGCGACGCGGCGGCGAAGACGGTAAGCCTTTGCTCTTGCGCCGCGGCAGGCTGGCCGACCAGCGAAAGCGCGACGAGCGACAGAAAAAACAGACGCGCAAGCATGGCGGTTCTCCCGAGTGGAGTGCAAATGGAAACGCGACCGTGCCAAGAACCGCCGTTCCGGGCCGAAACGTGCGCGCAGCACGCCGGGGGTCGCTCGATAGATATTAGCGATTGCGGAACGGCACGGGTAGGGGTGCCAGCCGCCGCGCCGCCCGCTAAAAGGGCCGCCGATGCAGGACTTTCATCAGGCCTTATCGGTTGCCTTTCAACTGATCGGCAGCCGCGATCCCGAGCTTAGTGACATCGTCGCGCTATCGCTGCGGGTCAGCATGACGGCGACAGTCATCGCGACTTTGGTAGGCGCGCCGCTCGGCGTGCTTTTGGCCATCACGCGGTTTCCGGGGCGGCAAAGCCTGATCGTTTTGGTCAATGCACTGCTCGGGTTGCCGCCGGTCGTGGTCGGACTTGCCGTCTACCTTTTGCTGTCGCGATCTGGTGTGTTTGGCGATCTCGGTTGGCTCTATACGCCGGCGGCGATGGTGGTGGCGCAGGTGACGCTGACGACGCCGATCGTGCTGGCCTTGGTTCATCGCATGACCGAAGGCCTGTGGCGCGATTACGGCGACCACCTGCAGATCGACGGCGCCTCGCGGCCGCGCGCGATTTACGAGTTGCTGGTGATCGGCCGCGCCGGGTTGCTCACGGCGTTCCTGTTTGCCTTCGGCCGTGCGATCTCCGAAGTCGGCGCCATCATTGTCGTCGGCGGCAATATCCGTGGCGTCACCCGCACCATGACGACCGCCATCGCGCTCGAAACGACCAAAGGCGAGCTCGCGCTCGCCCTCGGCCTCGGTGTCATTCTCATCACGATCAGCATAGGCGTCAGCGCCGCCGGTTTTCTGCTTAACCGCCTGACCAGTCGGGATTAGCCGTTCGGCGTCGTCGCGTCCGGGAAGAATAATTGCTGGCCGTCGATCTTGTAGCCGGCGATGGCCTGTTGTCCGTCGCGTGAAATCAGCCAGTTGATAAAGGCCTGGCCGTCGGCCTTTTTCACCTTCGGATGTTTCTCGGGATTGACCAGCATCACGCCGTATTGGTTGAACAGCCTCTTGTCGCCCTCGACCGAAATCACAAGATCGCGCCGGTTCTTGAATGACAGCCAGGTGCCCCGGTCGGACAGAAGATAAGCATCGGATGCCGCTGCCATGTTGAGCGCGGGTCCCATGCCTTGGCCGATGTCGCGATACCATTCACCCTTGACCGTATCGAGATTGACGCCGGCATCCTTCCAGTAACGTAGCTCGGCCTGGTGGGTGCCGGAGCGGTCCCCGCGCGAGATGAAGGTGGCCTTCGCCGCAGCGATCTTGCGCAGGGCTTCTAGCACGTCCTTGCTGCCGCCGATCTTCGCCGGGTCGGATTTCGGGCCGACGATGACGAAGTCGTTGTACATCACATCGAAGCGCTTGGTGGTGAAGCTTTCGGCGAGGAATTTCTCTTCGGCCGGCTTGTCGTGCACGAATACGACGTCGGCGTCGCCACGCCGGCCGACATCGAGCGCTTGCCCGGTGCCGAGCGCGACGACGTGGACCGTAATGCCAGTCTTCTTGGTGAAGATCGGCAGGAGATACCCGAACAGGCCGGACTGCTCGGTCGAAGTGGTTGAAGCGACCGTGATGAAACGGTCTTGCGCTGATGCGGCGTTGGCGGCCATTGCCGCGAAGCTGATCAACAGTGCAATCAGAATTTTGCGCATCGGGATCCTCCAATCCTGCGGATGATTTATCCGTTTGATGCGCGCGCCGCAAAATATCTCTACGATGCCGTCATGTCTGTATCCGATAACTCCATCGGCGATTTCGATTACATCGTGGTCGGTGCCGGCTCGGCGGGGTGTGTGCTGGCCAATCGCCTGTCGGCTGATCCGAAAAATCGCGTGCTGGTGCTCGAAGCCGGCGGCAAGGACGACTGGATCTGGTTTCACATTCCGGTCGGCTATCTGTTCGCGATTGGCAATCCGCGCTCGGACTGGATGTTCAGGACCACGCCGCAGAAGGGCCTCAACGGCCGCGCGCTGAATTATCCCCGTGGCAAGGTGATCGGCGGCTCATCCGCGATCAACGCGATGGTCTACATGCGCGGCCATGCCGGCGATTACGACCACTGGCGTCAACTGGGCCTGCCGGGCTGGTCGTGGGACGACGTACGACCGCTGTTTCGCAAGCAGGTCGATCATTTTCTCGGCGATAGCGACCACCATCAGGCGGGCGGCGAATGGCGCGTCGAGTTTCCACGGCTGCGCTGGGATATCGTCGACGCCTGGCACGACGCCGCCGAGCAATACGGCATCCCCAAGGTCGCTGACTTCAATACCGGCGACACCGAGGGCTCCTGCTATTTCCACGTCAACCAGAAGCGTGGCCGCCGC
>JAFAQJ010000115.1 GCA_019246455.1 Pseudolabrys sp. | reverse complement strand
ACGCCGGCGCCGAGCGCGATCACGAAGCCCGCGATCAGCCCGCCGCTCGTCATCGCGAACAGCGACAGCCCGGAGACGAGGAAGCCGATCGCGGCGCCGGGCAGGATCGCGTGCGCCATCGCATCGCCGATCAGACTCATACGGCGCAGCATCAGGAACACGCCGATCGGCGCCGCGCCGAACGCGAGCGCAAGAGTCGCGACCAGCGCACGGCGCATGAACTCGTAGTCGGCGAAAGGGGCGATCAATAGCGCGTACATCATACGGCCGTTTCGTCAATGCATTCGTGCGCGTGCTCGTCGAACGCCTCGCACATCTGGCGCGCCTTCAGAAGGTTCGCCGCCGTCAGAATATTGGCGGTGTCGCCCCATCCGACGGGTGAACGCGCCAGCAGCAGCGTTTGGGGAAAGTGCGCCTTCACTAGATCGATATCGTGCAGCGCCGCAAGCACCGTGCGTTTCTCCTGGTGCCAGCGGTGGACGAGCTCGAGCAGGTCGGCGACGGTTTTCACGTCGATCGCATTGAACGGCTCATCGAGCACGATCACGCTCGCGTCCTGGAGCAGAAGACGCGCAAACAACATCCGCTGCATCTGTCCGCCGGACAACGTACCGATCGCGCGTTGTTCGAAACCGGTCAGACCGACCGCAGCGATCGCCTGCTCGATCTTCTCGTGCCCATTGCGCAGCCCGCCGAACAGGCCGGCGCGCTTCCACAGCCCCATCGATACCATGTCGTAGACGCTGATCGGAAAGCTGCGGTCGATGTCGGCGATCTGCGGGAGATAGGCGATGTCGCGCCGTGCAACGCCGTCAAATTCGATCCGACCGGTGAGCGGTTTGATGGCGCCGACGATGCCCTTAAACAACGTCGACTTGCCTGCTCCATTCGGCCCGACGACGGCGAGCAGGGCGCCCTCTTCCACGGCGCCATCGAGATGATGGACCGCAGGATGGCGATCGTAGCCGAGCGTGACATCCTTGAATTGCAGTTGCGCGGGCATGTTGCTTACCCCATCGCCCAGAATGCGGCGGCCCAGAGCACGACAATCGCCACGCCGGCGAAGGCCAGCCGATGCGCAGCGGAAATCCGCAATAGCGATGCCGCTACGGCCGCCGGCGGATGCGCCCGACCCGGGTGATGATGGTGGTGATGCGTGTGGCTCATGGACAATTGTAACACTATAACATTTTGGCCGATTTGAGAAGGCACAAGCCGACGGCGGCGAAAGCCCGCTATTCAGGCCATCCCATCAAAATGCTAGCGTCCGGCCGGTTCGTAAACACAACCGCGGTCCGAGAAATCGCGGGCATACTGGAGGAAGCATTGACGAAACGCATGATCGCTGCGGTCGCGGCCCTTGGACTTCTGGCGCTCACGGGTCCGGCTTCGGCGCAGAACCCCATCATCATCAAGTTCAGCCACGTCGTCGCGGCAGACACTCCGAAGGGCAAGGCCGCCGACAAATTTAAGGAACTCGCCGAGAAATACACCAATGGCAAGGTGAAGGTTGAGGTCTATCCGAATTCGACGCTCTACAAGGACAAGGAAGAGCTCGAGGCCTTGCAGCTCGGCGCGGTGCAGATGCTGGCGCCGTCAAATTCAAAGTTCGGCCCGCTCGGCATCAAGGAATTCGAGGTGTTCGACCTACCGTTCGTCATTCCGAACCTCGCGGCGCTGCGCAAGGTGACCGAGGGCCCGCTTGGCAAGCGTATGCTCGAGCTGATGGACTCTAAGGGCCTGACCGGCCTCGCCTACTGGGACAACGGCTTCAAGGAGATGAGCGCCAACAAGCCTTTGCATGGCCCGGCCGACTATCAGGGCCTCAAATTCCGCATCCAATCATCGCGCGTGCTGCAGGCGCAATTCCGCCAGCTCGGCGCGATCCCGCAGGTGATGGCGTTCTCCGAAGTTTATCAGGCGCTGCAGACCGGCGTGGTCGACGGTCAGGAGAACACCTGGTCGAACATCTACACCCAGAAGATGCACGAGGTGCAGAAGTACATCTCCGAAACCAACCACGGCTACATCGGCTACGTCGTCGTGACCAACAAGCAGTTCTGGGATGGCCTGCCGGCCGACATTCGCGGCCAGCTCGAGAAGGCGATGGCGGAAGCCACTACCTACGGCAACACCATCTCCGCCAAGGAGAACGAAGACGCCAAGGCCGACATCATCAAGGCCAAGACCAGCCAGATCATTGTACCGACCAAGGCCGAGATGGCCGAACTACAAAAGGCGATGCAGCCAGTCTATGACGAGATGGCCAGCCGCGTCGGCAAAGACCTGATCGACGAGGTCGTGAAAACCGTCAACGCGGGGACGAACTGATCACCGTGTGGTGAGGACGAAGAGCCCCGGTTGGTCCGGGGCTCTTTCGTTTGGAGCGATGTTGACCGCACCAAACGAGGTCGATACGTTTCGTCGCGATGGGGATGGGGTTCCCCCGATAACCGCCCTCCGGTTTGCGCCGATTGGGCTGATGACTCCTACCGCTTCAATACGCGGTGGGATTCTGTCCAGCCGCCAGCAGGCGGCTTTTTTGTTGGCCGCCGAAGGAGAGAGAACGATGGGATTTCTGATCGTGTTTATCGGCGGCGGCATCGGCGCGGCGATGCGGCACGGTTTCAACATGCTGTTCGCGCGCCTGCTTGGCACGGCGTTTCCCTATGCGACGTTGTTCGAAAACGTATCGGGCTCGGTGGTCATGGGCATTCTGCTCGCTCTGTTCGCGTTTCGCACCGGTATCCCGCAGCACTGGCAGTTATTCATGACCACCGGCATTCTCGGCGGCTACACAACATTCTCGACGTTTTCGCTCGATACGGCGGTTCTTTATGAACGCGGCGAGGTGGGCCTGGCGGCGGCCTACGTGCTGTTGTCGGTCGCGCTCTCGATCGGCGGCCTGTTCGCCGGGCTCGCGCTGATTCGCAATCTCGGCTGATTATTCCATCGGCCGCATGCCGAGCTTGCCGAGTAGTGCCATGTCTTTGTCGCGGTTCGGGTTCGGCGTGGTGAGGAGCTTGGGGCCGTAGAAGAT
>JAFAQJ010000349.1 GCA_019246455.1 Pseudolabrys sp. | reverse complement strand
GGCGTGCGGAACGCAGTGAGCCTCTTGATGTGATCCTCGACGTGCCAGGGCGTGATATTTCTGATGCCGAAATAGATATAGGGCCCGACGATCATTAGCCGCCCGACCGAATCGATGATCGATGCGTCGTTTGGATAAAGTCCTGCCATGTCGATCTCGCCCCCAAAAGCTGAGCTTTGTCGTGTTCGCCGATGAAACCAGATAGGTTTGCCCCCTGCAACGTGACGCCAAGCCGCCGATGGATTTTTCGCAGACTTTCGATGTCGTGATCGCCGGTGGCGGCAATGCGGCGCTGTGCGCCGCCATCACTGCGGCGCGCGCCGGCAAGAGCGTGATCGTGCTCGAGGCGGCGCCGGAATTTTATCGCGGCGGCAATTCGCGCCACACCCGCAATATGCGGGTTTGCCAGAACGGCAACGTGACGATGATGACCGGCGCTTATGAGCCGGAAGAATTCTACGACGACCTCATTCGGGTCACCGGGGGCATCACCGACGAGCCGCTGGCGCGGCTGACCATCGATCGTTCGCGTGAATTGCCGGGATGGCTCGGTGAACAAGGCGTGCAGTTCGGGCCGCCGCTTGGCGGCACATTGTCGCTCGGGCGTACCAACGCCTTCTTTCTCGGTGGTGGGCGCGGCGAAATCAACGCGCTCTACCGCGCAGCGCAGCGGCTTGGCGTTATTGCGCTTTACGACACGCCGGTCGTCGCGTTGAACATCGAGAACAGCTATTTCGTCTCGGCAACTGTGACACGGAACGGCCAACCACAAGAAGTGCGCGGCAAGACCTTCGTCGCGGCAGCCGGAGGTTTCGAGGCCAATATTGAGTGGCTGAAGAAGCACTGGGGCAAGGCCGCCGATAACTTCATCATTCGCGGCACGCCCTATAACAAGGGCGACGTCCTGCGGCTCTTGCTTGAGAAAAACGTAATGCCGGTCGGCGACCCGGCACAGTGTCACGCCATCGCGCTCGACGCGCGCGCGCCGAAATTCGACGGCGGCATCGCTACGCGGCTCGACTGCATCGTGTTCAGCATCGTCGTGAATAAAGACGCGCGGCGCTTTTACGACGAAGGCGAAGACCTGTGGCCGAAACGCTATGCGATCTGGGGGCGGTTGATTGCGCAGCAGCCCGATCAGCAAGCCTGGTCGATCATCGACAGTCAGTCGATCGCGAGCTTCATGCCGTCGATCTATCCGCCAATCGAGGCGTCGACCATTCACAACCTGGCGGAGAAATTGGGCCTCGACCCGAACGCGCTTGAAAAGACGGTCCGCGATTTCAACGGCGCGGTGCGCGGGGGCATTTTCGATCCCTTGAAGCTCGACGATTGCCGCACGGAATTTCTCGATCCGCCGAAGTCGCATTGGGCGCGCAAGATCGAGCAGCCGCCGTTCTACGGCTATCCGCTGCGGCCAGGCATCACCTTCACTTATCTGGGCGTCAAGGTCGGCATCGATGGCCGCTTGATCATGATGGACGGCAAACCGTCACCCAATATGTATGCCGCAGGCGAGATCATGGCCGGCAATGTGCTCGGTAAGGGTTATCTCGCCGGCATTGGCATGACGATCGGCGCTGTGTTCGGGCGCATCGCGGGCGAGGGGGCCGCGCGGTATGGCAACGCCTGATCATCTGCGCGAAGCCGAGCGGCTGATGACGATCTGCAACGCTTGCCGCTACTGCGAAGGGCTGTGCGCCGTATTTCCCGCGATGGAAATGCGCCGCGTGTTTTCGGCGGGCGATCTCGTCTACCTCGCCAATCTCTGCCATCAGTGCGGGTCCTGCTACAGCGACTGCCAGTATTCGCCGCCGCACGAATTCGCGGTAAATGTGCCGGCGGCGCTGGCGCAACTGCGCAACGATTCCTATCGTGATTATGCGTGGCCCGGCGCGCTGCGTCGCCTGTTCGATCGCAATGGTTTAGCGGTTACGCTCATCGCCGCGCTGTCAGTTGCCGCATTTATTATCGGCTTTATCGCGTTGACCGAGCCGGACGCCCTGTTCGGCAGCCACACGGGCGATTTCTACAAGGTGATGCCGCACACAGCGATGGCGGCGTTATTTTCCGCCGTGGCGCTCTACGTGATCGCGGCGCTGACGTTGAGCGTTCGCGCGTTCTGCGGCGACATCTCATGCGATAAAGCTAGTGGCGCGGCCTTCGCTAAGGCGGGTCACGACGCAGCGACGTTGCGTTATCTTAGCGGCGGCGGCGCCGGATGCACCAGTGAAAATGAAATGCCGTCGGCACTACGCCGCATCTATCACCACTTCACGTTCTACGGCTTCCTGCTGTGCTTCGCGGCCACCTGCGTCGCGACGATCTATCACTACGTATTCGGCTGGCCTGCGCCTTACGGTTTCGCCAGTGCGCCGGTCGTGCTTGGCACGCTCGGTGGCCTCGGTCTGCTGATCGGCCCGGCGGGACTCTACGCGCTATCGCGACGCCGCGACCCGATCCTTATCGACGCACCACGCCGCGACATGGACACTGCGTTCCTGGCGATGCTGTTCGCGACGAGCCTCACCGGCTTTGCGCTGCTGCTGCTGCGTGACACACCCGCGATGGGGGTTACGCTCGCACTGCATCTCGGCGTCGTGCTGGGCCTCTTCCTAAGTTTGCCCTACGGCAAATTCGTTCACGGTCTTTATCGCTTCGCTGCGCTCGCCAAATACGCGCGCGAGCGCCGCACCGCCGTGTTCATCGATTAAATCGCCGCGACTGCAGAGACTTCGACCAGCAGCGGCTCTTGCACCAGCCGATCGATCATCAAGAGTGTGTTGGGCGGGTAAGCGCCGTTCGCAAAAATCTTCGGGAAATTCGCCAGCCGCCACTTCATGAAATTCGGGATGTCCTGCGAATGCACCAGGTAAGTGGTGAATTCGACGACATTGCCCCAACCTGCGCCCTGGGATTTCAGCGCCGCTTCCAGATTGGCGAAGGTCTGCGTGCACTGCGCTTCGAAATCTTCGCCGGCCAGCTTGCCGTCCTTGTGAACGCCGACCTGGCCGGCGATGAAGATGAACTCCGACGCCTTCACACGGGTGATTTGCGAATACTGGCCGAGCGGCTTGCCAAGCGTGTCGGGATTTATGATCTTGATATCTGCCATGCGACTAATCCGCTGATACGCCGCTT
>JAFAQJ010000316.1 GCA_019246455.1 Pseudolabrys sp. | reverse complement strand
GACATAGAAAAACGACGCGACGCCGATCATCCGCCGCACGTCGATCAATGCGCTGAAACGCCCGATCCGCCGCAGCGGCGTCACCGCAAGCGCGAGCCCTAGAAAGATCAATGCCCAGAAGCCGGCGCGATGGATCACATCATTGAGCGGCCGCGCGCCATGCAGGATTTCGCCTACATCGAACAGCCCCGTGCCGACCGGAAACAGCAACACGGCAAGCGTCGCCATTCGCAGCGGCGACAGTCGGCCACGCCGGTCTCGCCACGCCTGCCAAGATTTTCGAGTTGTCGCGCGAACTGCGTCCGGTGCCATACACTTCCCCTGCATCGGCTAACACGCCGCCGCTCTCTTGAGAAAGCCCCGCGCGGCAACGATTTCCCTCATACCGGAACAAAAGTTTTCGCGCTGGAATTGATGATAAAATTGCCGGGCTGCTTGATTCGTTTATGCGTGCAGCAACCCGGGCAGCGTCGAGATGCGGCCGGGATAACGAGGGGGAACGCAAAGAACTAGGAGCGCTGTTCATCGCCACGCCGGGCCAACCTGATGGAGGCCAACGATGGTGCGAAGGCTGTTACGCTCTCTCTGCGTTGCTGTTCCTGTTGCTCTGATGGGTGGCGCCGCGCTGGCGCACGATAGCTGGGTCAACAGCGGCGGCTACAAGAATGCCGCCGGCGAATGGTGCTGTGGCACTTACGACTGCAAGGCCTACGAGAAAGTGCAGTCGACCGCCCAAGGCTGGGTGCTCGACGGCGAATTCGTACCTTACGACGAGGCGATGCCGGTTGCGCCGCCGGACGGACAGGTCACAATCTGCCGCCGGCACGACGGCACGCGCCGCTGCGTGTTCGGGCTCAAGCCGAGTCTCTGAAGAAGTCGCTAGAGCCTCGGCAGCGGCCGGCCGGTCGTTTTGGAGGATGGCACTTTGACGAGCGCTTCGCCGTCCAGCACCGTTTCGCCTTCGACGGTGCAGGTGCAGGCAAGTCGCGCCCGCAATTTCTCCGCGATCAATTCGGTCACCGTGACTTCGACATCGACGGTGTCGCCGATCTTCACCGGCGCACGAAAATTCAGCGTCTGTGAAATATAGATCGCGCCCGGCCCCGGCAGCCGCGTGCCGAGCACGGCGGATATCAGGCTTGCCGTGTAAAGTCCGTGGGCGATACGGGTGCCGAACGGCGTCTTCGCCGCGAAATGTTCGGACAGATGGATCGGATTGCGGTCGCCGCTGATTTCGGCAAAGCCGACGACATCGGACGCATCGACGGTCTTTGAAAACCGCTCGGACATGCCGACCGACAGATCCTCGAAATAGAGCGTGCGCAGCGCCAACATGAACGCACCACAAAGACGAACGCGCGCCGGGTCAATAGGCCGAAGGTCGCGGTTTAATCCGGCGGCTGCATACCCTTCGCCTTGAGGATATCCGCAGCACGCGCACCGGTGATCGACTTGAGCAGCGCGTGCGCCGCCTCACCCTGCGCGGTGTTGGCGGCAATGCCGGCTGAATAAGTCGTGATGTTCTGGATTTCGGCCGGCAGTGGCCCTAGCAGCACGACGCCCTTCACAGGCAGGATTTCGCTGGCCTGCTGCAACACAATGTCGGCCTCGCCGCTCGCCACGTAATCGCCGGCATGTCCCCCGGTGCGCAGCTTCGCCTTTGGCTTGACTTGGTCGGCGATGCCGAGCCGGTCGAGCAGCTTGTCGACGTAAATGCCGCTCGAGCCGCCGCTCTTGGGGTCGACATAGGCGATGGCTTTGGCAGCGACCAAAGCGCGCTTGAGCGCGTCGACCGTCGAAATGTCCGGCTTCGGCGCACCTTCCTTGACGCCGACGCCGATGCCAACGGTCGCCACATTCGTGCCGCTGCCCGGGCTGACCTTACCGTCTTTGGCGAATTCATCGAGCATCGTTGGCGTGATGATAACGAGATCGAAACCCTCGCCGCCTTCGATGCGCTTCTTCAGCGCGCCGGCCGTATCGTTGACCGCGACGACCTTGTTGCCTGAACTCTTTTCGTAGTCCGGCGTGAGCGCATCAAGCACCTGGCGGAAGGCGCCGACGCACAGCACTTTCACGTCAGCAGCCTGAACTGGTGTGGATCCGAAGAAAGTGGCCCAGAGAATGGAGCTAACCACACCGGAGCAGAAGCGGCGGGACATGGGGAACTCGTCCATGTCTGTACCCACGCT
>JAFAQJ010000178.1 GCA_019246455.1 Pseudolabrys sp. | reverse complement strand
GCCTGCCAGGATAACGGAACCCGCGGTCGGCGCTTGCACGTGCGCGTCCGGGAGCCAGGTGTGTACCGGCCACATCGGCATCTTTACCGCGAACGAAGCGAAAAAGGCCAGAAAGAGCCAGACTTGGGCGTCGCGCGGAAAGTCATGGCGCATCAGCACTGGGATATAGCTGGTACCAGCTGCATGCGTCATCCAGATCATCGCGATCAACATCAGCACCGAGCCAAGCAGCGTGTAGAGGAAGAACTTAAAGCTCGCATAAACGCGGCGCGGTCCGCCCCAAATGCCGATGATCAGGAACATCGGAATGAGGCCGCCTTCAAAGAACAGATAGAACAGCACAAGATCGAGCGCCGAGAAGGTGCCGACCATCAGTGTTTCGAGCACCAGGAATGCGATCATGTATTCCCGCACGCGCTTCTGGATCACGGTCCAGCTCGCGATGATACACAACGGCATCAGCGCGGTCGTAAGGATCACGAACGGCAGCGAAATGCCGTCGACACCCATGTGGTAGTTGGCGATACCGAGCCACGGATGTTTCTCGACGAACTGGAACTCCGCGACGCTCGGATCGAATCGCCACGCCATCGCCAGCGAAATCGCGAAGGTGACGAGCGTCGACCACAGCGCCACCCAGCGCGCGGTGCCTTTAGCGAAGCGATCGTTGCCCTTCACCAGCATGATGAAAAGCGCACCGACCAGCGGCAGGAAGGTGACAACGGAGAGGATCGGCCAGTTCATTTAATGCATTCCCGCCGAGAACATGAACCAGGTGATAAAGATCGCCGCACCGATCAACATCGCGAAGGCGTAGTGATAAAGGTAACCGGTCTGCAGACGGATCGTGTTGCGCGTGATGTCGAGAACGCGGGCCGAAACACCATCGGGTCCGAAACCGTCGATCAGCCAGCCGTCACCGCCCTTCCAGAGCAAATAGCCGAGACGCTTCACCGGTTTAACCAGCAGAGCGTCGTAGACTTCGTCGAAGTACCACTTGTTGAGCAGGAACCGATACAGCACGGCATGCTGGCGCGCGAGCTCCCCCGGAATATCGGGCCGCTGAATGTAGAACAGCCACGCGACGGCGAAGCCGATCAGCATCGCGACCGTCGGCATGATGCCGATCGTCAGCGGCACATGGTGCATCTCTTCGAGGATGTGGTTGTCTTTGCCGAAGCCAAGCGACTCCCGGAAGAACCCCTCGACGCCGTGACCGGCGAAAATTTCCTTGAACGGCAAGCCGGCCAATATCGAGCCGAGCGCGAGCACCGCGAGCGGGATCAGCATCACATAAGGGCTCTCATGGGCCGCCTTGTAATGCTCCTCGTCGTGCGGCGTGCCGTGGAACGTCTTAAAGATGAGGCGCCACGAATAGAACGAGGTCAGTAGCGCCGCGACGGCGGTGCAGATGAAGGCGTAGAGCGCCATCGGATTATGCGAGACGAAGGCCGCTTCAATGATGGCGTCCTTCGA
Organism: Pseudolabrys sp.; assembly: GCA_019246455.1. Lineage (GTDB taxonomy): Bacteria > Pseudomonadota > Alphaproteobacteria > Rhizobiales > Xanthobacteraceae > Pseudolabrys. The sequence goes on along the minus strand of JAFAQJ010000178.1, from coordinate 3,598 downwards.
GAAGTAGCCTGCCGTTAGCGGGAAGCCCGTCAGCGCCAGCGTGCCGATGATCATCACAACATAAGTGAACGGGATGCGATCCTTGAGCCCGCCCATATGGCGGATGTCCTGCTCATGATGCATCGCATGAATCACTGAGCCGGAGCCGAGAAACAGCAGCGCCTTAAAGAAGGCATGCGTGAACAGGTGGAACATACCGACCGAATAGGCCCCCACCCCCATCGCCACGAACATGTAGCCGAGCTGCGAGCAGGTCGAATACGCGACAATGCGTTTGATGTCGTTCTGCACCAGGCCGACCGTGGCCGCGAAGAACGCCGTCGTCGCGCCGATCAGCGTGACGAACGCAGCCGCCGTCGGCGCCAGTTCGAACAAGGGCGATAAACGCGCCACCATGAAGACGCCGGCAGTCACCATTGTCGCGGCATGGATGAGCGCCGAAACTGGTGTCGGGCCCTCCATCGCATCCGGCAACCAGGTGTGCAGCAGGAATTGCGCGGACTTGCCCATCGCGCCCATGAACAGCAGGAGACAAGTCACAGTGAGCGCATCGACCTGCCAGCCGAACAGAGCGAACGTCCTTCCGGTGAGTGAGGGCGCCGCCGCGAACACGGCGTCGAGATCGACACTGTTGGTCAGCATAAAAACGGCGAAGATGCCGAGTGCGAAGCCGAAATCGCCGACCCGGTTGACGACGAACGCCTTGATCGCCGCTGCGTTCGCTTCGGGCTTGTAGTACCAGAACCCGATCAACAGGTAGCTCGCGAGACCGACGCCTTCCCAGCCGAAGAACAACTGAACGAGATTGTCCGCGGTCACCAGCATCAGCATCGCGAAGGTGAACAGCGACAGATAACCAAAGAACCGTGGTCGGTACGGATCCTCGTGCATGTAGCCGATCGAATAGAGATGCACGAAGGCTGAAACGGTGTTGACGACGACCAGCATCACAGCGGTGAGCGTGTCGATACGCAGCGCCCAATCGACCTTGAAGTCGCCGGACGCCATCCAGGTCATGATCGGAACGCGGACATCCTGATGGCCAAAGCCGACCTGCACGAACGCAATCCACGACAGGATCATCGAGATCATCAGCAGCGTGGTCGTGATCAATTCCGCCGTGCGCGAGCCGGCTGCGGCGGGCGCCGGCGGCACGTGATCGTGGCCGCTGCCGGGTTCATGACGCGTCTCATGGATAGCCGCGCCGCCATGCGTATCGGCGCCGTGCGCGTGTGGGCCGTGATCGACCGTGTCGTCCTCGACGCCGGGCGGCGGATTTTGGCCAGGAAAACGCGCGCGTGCGCCGGCAAGCGAGATTATGCCCGCGAGGATCGCACCAAGCAGCGGCAGGAACACGATCGCCTGATACATTATCCCCGCCCTAGCCTTTCATCGAATTGATGTCTTCGACCGCGATCGAGCCGCGGTTGCGATAGTACGCAACGAGAATAGCGAGCCCGATCGCAGCTTCGGCCGCCGCGACCGTCAGCACCAGCAGCGCGTAGACCTGTCCGACGATGTCGCCGAGATGGGTCGAGAACGCCACCAGATTAATATTGACCGCCAGCAGAATGAGTTCGATCGACATCAGAATGATGATGACGTTCTTGCGGTTGAGAAAGATGCCGAATACGCCAAGCGTGAACAGGATTGCCGCGACCGAAAGATAATGCGCGAGACCGACAATCATGCGTCGAGCCCCTGCCCCGGCTTGACGGTACGCAATTCGACTGCGGTCGCCGGCGTCCGCGCAACCTGTTCGCCGATGTTCTGACGGCGCACCCGTTCACGGTGATGCAGTGTCAGCACAATGGCCCCGATCATGGCGACCAGCAGCACGAGCCCGGCGATCTCGAAGAAATAGACGTATTTCGTATAGAGCACGAGGCCGAGCGCCTCGGTATTGCTGACATTCGCAATCGGCGGAATCGGCGAAGCGAGCGGCAGGTTGGCGCCAAGAGTCCAAGCACCGACCACGAACAGCAATTCAGCGAGGAAAATCGCGCCCATCAGCAACCCGAATGGCAGATATTGCAACACGCCCTGGCGCAACTCGGCGAAATCGACGTCGAGCATCATGACGACGAACAGGAACAGCACGGCGACCGCGCCGACATAGACGACGATCAGGATCATCGCCAGGAATTCGGCGCCCATCAGCACGAACAGACCGGCGGCATTGACGAAGGCCAGAATCAGAAAGAGGACCGAATGCACCGGATTGCGCGCAGCGACCACCATCACCGCCGAGGCGACGCACATCGCGGCGAACAAATAAAAGAAGATTGCGGCGACGGTCATGGGGTTACCGGTACGGCGCGTCGAGCGCGATATTTTTCGCGATCTCGCGCTCCCAACGATCGCCATTCGCGAGCAGCCGCTCCTTGTCGTAGTAAAGCTCTTCGCGCGTTTCGGTGGCGAACTCGAAATTCGGGCCTTCGACAATAGCGTCGACCGGGCATGCCTCCTGGCATAGGCCGCAATAGATACACTTCACCATGTCGATGTCGTAACGCGTCGTTCGCCGCGTGCCGTCATTGCGCCGTGGGCCGGCTTCGATGGTGATAGCCTGCGCCGGGCAGATCGCCTCGCACAGTTTGCAGGCGATGCAGCGCTCTTCCCCATTCGGATAGCGGCGCAGCACATGCTCCCCACGGAAGCGCGGCGAAATCGGGTTCTTTTCGAATGGATAGTTGATCGTCGACTTGGCGCCGAAGAAATACTTCATCGCCAGCCAGGTCGCCGACATGAACTCCAGCAGAAAGATCGATTTCGCGGCGCGGTCGAGTCTCATGTCATCCCCCTTGCGGCGCCAAGAGGCCGAATGGCAGGCCGAATTGCAGCACGGCGGCCACGATCGCGACCATCGCCAGCGACAACGGCAGGAATACCTTCCAACCGAGGCGCATCAGTTGATCGTAGCGATAGCGCGGCACGATCGCCTTCGCCATTGCGAAGAGGAAGAACATGAACAGCGCCTTGAGCGTGAACCAGATCACGCCGGGCACCCAAGTGAACGGCACGATCTTCACCGGCGGCAGCCAGCCGCCGAGAAACAGGATGGCGCCCATCGCGCACATTGTGGCGATCGCAACATATTCGCCCAACATGAACATCATGTACGGCGTCGAGCCGTATTCGACCATGAATCCCGCGACCAATTCGGATTCCGCCTCGACCAGATCGAACGGCGGGCGATTGGTTTCAGCCAAGGCTGATACGAAGAACACCACGAACATCGGCAGAAGCGGCAACCAGTACCACGAGAATACGCCGTAAGGCCCGTCCTGGGCATCGACGATGTCGCTGAGATTCAACGACCCAGCGCACAGCAGCACGGTGATAATGACGAAGCCGATCGAGACTTCGTAGGACACCATCTGCGCGGCGGAACGCAGTGCCGCGAGGAACGGATACTTCGAATTCGACGCCCAGCCGGCCATGATGATGCCGTAGACGCTGAGCGACGAGATCGCGAAAATGTAGAGTACGCCGACGTTGATGTCGGCGATTACCCAGCCAACGTTGACGGGGATCACCGCCCAGGCGGCAAGCGCCAGCACGCAGGAGACCAGCGGCGCCAGCAGGAACACGCCCT
>JAFAQJ010000175.1 GCA_019246455.1 Pseudolabrys sp. | reverse complement strand
ATGTAACAGTATTACATCCGCGGCGGAGGTCAACGCGTTATCCGCTGCGATGATAGGGATGGCCGCTGAGGATGGTGGCGGCGCGATAAATCTGCTCCAGCAGCATGACCCGCACCATCTGATGCGGCCAGGTTGCCGTGCCGAATGAGAGTTTCACCGCTGCCTTGTCGCGCAAGCTGCTGGCCAGACCATCCGCGCCGCCGATCATGAAGACGATCGCTGGTTTGTTGTCGGCCCGCCACTGCGCGAGTTGATTGGCGAAAGCGATGCTGGCGAGGCTGTCGCCGCGCTCGTCCAGCATCACGGTCACGGCGCCTTCGGGAATGACATTGGCGAGCGCGATCGACTCTTCCAGCATGCGCTTGGCTGCGTCGTCGGCGCGGCTCTCACGGATTTCAACGATGTCGATGTCGCGTAGGCCGAGGCTGCGCCCGGCCTGTTCGGCGCGCTTACGATAGCGCTCCGCGAGCTCGGTTTCCGGCCCGCTCTTCAGGCGTCCAATCGCGGCGATGACGATGCGCATTCGCCGCAGCTTACATCAAGTCAGGCGCAACTACTGCTTGTCGCGGGCGCGGCCCGGCGTCCACATCTTCTCGAGATTATAGAATTCGCGCACTTCGGCCCGGAAGACGTGGACAATTACGTCGCCCGCGTCGATCAGAACCCAGTCGCCTTGCTTCGCGCCTTCGACGCGTACATTACGCACGCCGGCTTTTTCGATGTCTTTGACGACGCGATCGGCCATGGAGGCAACATGGCGCTGTGACGTGCCCGTCGTCACGACCATGTAGTCACCGATCGATGATTTGCCGGAGAGGTCGATGGTCACGCTGTCCTGGGCCTTCATGTCTTCGAGGCCGGCGATGACCAGGCGGAGCGTTTCTTCGGCGTCTGGGCGCCGCGAAACGGGTGCAGGCGAACGACGTGCCGCCTGAGAAAGAACATGTGTCGACAGGGGGACCTATCCTTTCGGTTTGTCGCACGCGGCCCGATTCTCACGAGGACCGATGCAAAAGATAACTACTTCACCTTTCGCTTGCCACCCTTGGAAGGGCGGGACTTCGCAGCTTTCGGGCTGCTTTTTGTTGGTGAGGACTTGCGGGTTCCACGCCGCGCGGCGCGCAGAGCCGTCGACGACAGCGGCGATTTGAGGCCGTGCAGGAACGCCCATGCCGGCGCGTGCCGCGAGGGCAGGGATTCCGCGATGATTTCTGGAATACGGAACTTGGCGAGGGCTTGCCCGGCGGGCGAGGCGGCGGCGTACAGGCTGGGGCCGAGGCGGTCGACCACCACAATCGGGACCAAACTCGCGATGCCGCGCCAGTTTTGCCAGCGGTGAAAGCTCCGCAGATTGTCCGCCCCCATGATCCAGACGAATCGGACCCCCGGGCACCGGTTAATCAACCACGAAATAGTATCGTAAGTGTAACGCGTATTGATGACAGCCTCGACACCGCTGACATCGATGCGCGGATGGTGGGTCAAGTTGCGCGCGGCGGCGAGCCGATCCGCCAAAGGCGCCAGATTTCGCGTGTCTTTCAGTGGATTTCCTGGCGTGACCAGCCACCAGACCCGGTCGAGCTTGAGCCGCTTGAGGGCGAGCAAAGTAGCGCCGAGATGGGCTTCGTGCGGCGGATCGAAAGTTCCGCCGAACAGACCGATTCTCATGCCTGGCGCATGGGGAGGTACCAGGCGTTCGTTACGCAGGCGCGGGCGGCTCACGGGCGAATCTGACCAGTTCCGCGCACGCGATATTTGAAGCTGGTGAGCTGCTCGACGCCCACCGGGCCGCGCGCATGCATGCGGCCGGTGGCGATGCCAATTTCGGCGCCAAAGCCAAATTCGCCGCCGTCCGCGAATTGCGTCGAGGCGTTGTGCAGCACGATCGCGGAATCGACCTCACGCAGGAATTTCTCCGCCGTGTTGCTATCGTCGGTGACGATCGCGTCGGTGTGATGCGAGCCGTAGCGTTCGATATGTGCGATCGCGGCGTCGACATCGTCGACGACTTTCGCCGTGATGATCGCGTCGAGATACTCGGTCGACCAGTCCTCTTCGGTGGCCGGCTTGACGCGGCGGTCGGCCGCTTGCACGGTTTTATCGCCCCGCACTTCGCAGCCGGCGCCGATCAGCATCTCGATGAGCGGCTTGAGTTGCTTGCTCGCGGCGGCGCGATCGACCAGCAAGGTTTCCGCCGCGCCACACACGCCGGTACGGCGCATCTTGGCGTTTAGTACGATCTTCCTTGCCATTTCGAGATCGGCGGCCTTGTCGATGAAGACGTGGCAGACGCCTTCGAGATGCGCAAACACCGGGACGCGCGCTTCGGCTTGCACACGCGCCACGAGACCCTTCCCGCCACGCGGCACGATGACGTCGATGGTGTTATTCAGTCCGGTCAGCATTTCTCCGACCGCTGCGCGGTCGCGGGTCGGCACAAGCTGGATTGCGTCTTCGGGCAGGCCGGCCGCTCGCAGGCCCTCGGCCATCGCGGCATGGATCGCGCGCGAAGTACGCAAACTGTCCGACCCACCGCGCAGGATCGCGGCATTACCGGCCTTGAGGGCCAACGCGCCGGCATCCGCGGTGACGTTCGGGCGGCTCTCGTAAATGATGCCGATGACCCCGAGCGGAACCCGGACGCGTTCGATCGTCATGCCGTTCGGCCGGACCCAGCTTTCCATCACGGTGCCAACCGGGTCGGGCAGGGCGCCAATGACCTCGATACCGTCGGCCATCGCCTGGACGCGCGCTTCATCCAGTGTGAGGCGGTCGAGCATCGCCGCCGATAAGTTCGCCTTGCGAGCTTCAGCGAGGTCTTCCTTATTGGCGGCGATGATCTCAGCCTTGCGGGCACGGATCGCCCCGGCCATGCCTTTGAGGGCGGCATTTTTCGCCTCGGACGACGCCAAAGCGAGTGTGTGCGCCGCCACTTTGGCGTTGCGGCCAAGGACTTGCATGATCCCGGTCAGATCGCCGGAGCTTTCGATGGTTTTTAGCGGCGCCGTCATCGCCCCGGTCCTAAAACCCCAACATCTTCCTATAGCTAGGGCTTGTTCGCGGCTTTCGTAACACGGCGCCGCCATTCCTGCGAGACAGAGCCTAACCGTCTCATTTGCACGACTTTTTGGGGATTGCGTGGATAACGGCCAAACCGCCGGAACGGGTCAATATCCCTTTACATTGGGGCGGCAGGGTACGGCGTGTCCTGGAGGGTTCCCAATGGCGTCCACAGCAAGCAGACTTCCGAGCCGATTTCCGGTGGGGACGAAATTCGTCATCGAAAGCCACCGCGGCAAGGAAGGGCAGGTCTATTCCCGCTTTCTGGAATTTCCCGACGGCACGCTGTTTCCGCTGCCGAGCTGCAAAGCGCGCCAAGCTGCCGACGAAAAACGGCGCCGACGGGACGCACGCAGCCGTCGCCATTGACGCTTGGAACTTGGAGTCACCTGCCGCGTTCTAGAAGCACGACGCGGCGATGTACCTGAGACTCTGCGTAGGCCCGAACAACGGACAGAGGCGATTGACCGATCGCCCGGACAACCCCGGCTTCCGGAGCCGGGGTTTCTGTTGGCTACTCGCCACCGAGCACCAGATCGTCGCGGTGAATCATTTCGGTGCGACCCTCATATCCGAGGATCAAAAGTACCTCTGACGATGACTGACCTTTGATCTTTTCGGCATCGTCGGCGTCATAAGCGACAAGACCGCGGCCGATCTCGGCGCCATCCGGACCTCGGACCACGACGGCATCGCCGCGCCCGAATACGCCTTCGATCTTGATCACCCCGGCGGGCAAGAGGCTTTTTCCCGAGCGCAATGCGCGCACGGCACCGGCATCGATCACCAGCGCGCCGCGCGGCTCGAGCGAGCCCGCGATCCATTTCTTGCGGGCCGTCACCGGATTGGCGGGCGTCAGAAACCAGGTGCACGATACGCCTTTTGCAATGGCGTCGAGCGGATGCGCGACACGTCCCGACGCGATTACCATATGAGTACCCGCCGTCGTCGCGATCTTGCCGGCTTCGATCTTGGTGAGCATGCCGCCGCGCGAGAGTTCCGAGCCCGATGTGCCTGCCATGGCTTCGATCTCGGGCGTGATGCGGGGCACGAGCGGCACCAGTTTGCCGCCGGGCTCGCTCGGCGGCTTGTCGTAGAGTCCATCGATATCCGACAGCAACACCAGCAGATCGGCGCTGACCATCGTGGCGACGCGCGCCGCCAACCGGTCGTTGTCGCCGTAACGGATTTCGTTGGTGGCGACCGTATCGTTCTCGTTGATCACAGGGATGCTGCGCCACTGCATCAGCTTATCGATCGTTTCGCGGGCGTTAAGATAACGGCGACGCTCTTCGGTATCGCCGAGCGTCACCAGAACTTGACCGGCGACGATGCGATGCGCGCCCAAGGCTTCCGACCACGACCGCGCCAGCTCGATCTGCCCGACTGCGGCGGCGGCTTGGCTTTCCTCGAGCCGCAACGCGCCTTTCGGCAGCTTGAGCACCGAGCGGCCCATGGCAATTGCGCCGGAGGACACGACCAGCACGTCTCGGCCGTCCTTGTGCAAATTGGCGATGTCGGCGGCGAGCGACGCCAGCCAGTCGCGCTTGAGCTTGCCGGCGGAGGAGTCCACCAGCAGCGAGGAGCCGACCTTGACGACGATGCGGCGGAACGAGGCGAGTACCGGCGTTTTCGACATGCGGCGCGCTGTCTAGCACAGCCATGTTCGGCTCGTCATTGGTCGCTTGATGCAGGTCAGCACCGGCGACATGGTGTAATGTGCGTCGGTGGTGCGGCCGCGCGCGGCTGCTGCCAAATCTGGCAGTAGCCCGGGCTAACATGGTCATTGATCGGGCGCGGGGCGAGAACGTGGGCGAAGCCGCCGGAGTTTTGCTTGCGATCGTATCGAGCGCAGTGGGCGGCACCGCCGCTGCCGTCACGCGCTATCTCGTTGGCAGCGCCGATCCGCTAACGCTCGCGATCCTGCGATGGGACATCGGCTTCCTCTGCGTCTTGCCGGTCGCCATATTGATGCGCGCGCGCTGGCCGACGCGGTCCGACGTGCCCTATGTCGCCCTGCTCGGTGTGATGTTCTACGCGCTATTTTTCATTCTTTATAACATCGCCGTCGGCTACACGACGGCCGCGCGCGCCAGCCTCGCGCTGTCGACATTGCCGTTGCAGACGATGGTGGTCGCCGCACTGCTCGGTGTTGAGCCGTTGACGCTGCGCAAGACGCTAGGCGTCCTCCTTGCCGTTTTCGGTGTCGCCGGGGCACTCGCTACCGGCGCGGCTAGCGCGCCGGTCGGTGCCTGGCGCGGCGAACTCATCATGACGGGGGCCGTGCTTTGTATGTCGTTCTACAATGTGTGGACGAGGCCATTCATTCAGCGTTCGAGCGCGCTGGGATTTCTCGCGATCGGGATGGGCAGCGGGGCGGTCGTATTGTTGTTGCTGGGGATTGCGACGGGCCGCATTGCGGTCCTTGGCAGCTTTGGCGCACCGCAGTGGATCGCCGGCATTTATCTCGGCGTCGGCGGTGGCGCGCTGGCGTTCGTCCTCTGGGTCATGGCGCTGCAACGCGCAACGCCGACGCGCGTCGCTAATACCATGACCGTCAATCCGATCGCGGCGGCGCTGCTGGCGACGCAATTAGTCGGGGAGCCGATCACATGGAATCTGGTCGCCGGAATGGTCGCCGTATTTACCGGTATCTGGATCGCCACCAGCGCTGCGCGCGCCTAGAACAATACATGCACGGCCATGCCGAGCACCGCCATCACGACGACGACTTCGATGAGGCTGCGATGCAGCCCAAACGCTAGAACGCCTGCCACGAAGGCAAGCCCCGCCGCCTTGACGTCGAGCGCCATCGGGTCGAAAGCATACCAGCGCAGCCATCCGGCATGGCGCTCCTCGACGTTACCGAACAACACATGGAGCGCGAACCAGACCGACAGGTTGAGAATGACGCCCACGACGGCAGCAGTGATGGCCGCAAGCGCACCGGATAGTTTGCGGTTGCCGCGTAACTGCTCGACGAAAGGCGCGCCAACGAACACCCATAGCATCGACGGCGTGAACGTCACCCACGTCGTCATGGCCGCGCCGATCACGGTGGCGGTGACGGGCGAGAATGGCGCCGGTGCGCGGAACGCCGCGAGCGACCCCACGAACTGCGTGACGAGGATCAGCGGCCCGGGCGTCGTCTCGGCGAGGCCGAGACCATCCACCATTTCCGGCGCGGTCATCCAGCCGTAGCTATCGACCGCTTGCTGCGCCATGTAGGCGAGAAGGGCATACGCACCGCCGAAGCTCACAACGGCGAGCTTGGAGAAGAACACGCCGATGTCGACGAGGACGTGATGCGGCCCGAGCATCAGGACCGCCAACCCGACCGGCAACCACCACGCGGCAAGGCCAATCACCGCGGCCAGTCCCGCTTTCTGCCAACGGTCGGGTTGTGGAGGCGCCAAATCGCCAACGTCCGTCTTGATGCCCAGCATCGTCGGCGAGGACTGTGCGACAAAGAACCCGATTGCTGCCGCAACGATAACAATGACAGGAAAGGGAACGGCGCCGAAAAAGATCGCCAGGAAGCCCACGCCGGCAATCGCGTACATCAGCGGTGTTTTGAGCGCACGCTTGCCGATGCGCAGCAAAGCTTCCAGCACGATGACGAGCACCGCCGCCTTGATGCCGAACAGCGCGCCGTCGACCCACGACACGCCTTTACCGAGCGCATAGAACAAGCTCAGGCCCAGCATGAAGATAGCGCCGGGCAACACAAACAGGATGCCGGCGGCGAGGCCGCCCCTCGTGCCATGCAGCAGCCAGCCAAGATAGGTGGCGAGTTTTTGCGCCTCTGGCCCCGGCGTTAGCATGCTGAAGTTCAACGCGTGCAGGAAGCGCGGCTCATCGACCCATTTTTTCTCGTCGACGATCATGCGATGCATCATCGCGATCTGCGCGGCCGGCCCGCCGAAATTGATGCAGCCAATCTTGAGCCACACCTTGAACGCTTCTGCGAAAGAAGGGCTTCCCGTCATGTCACGCCGCCTTGGCTGGCCAGTTGTGGCGTTCGTTCGCGGCATGCCGCAGCCACGCGAACAAAGCGTCATACATCAGGAAGCCATGACGCAAAAGGCCGTGATCATCGTCGCCCGCTAATACCGAAAGGCCGAGCGAGATGGCGTGCAACCCGGCCGCCTCGGGCGCGAGATCAGGCCGTGCCGTATCCGCGCCGCGCACGATCAGAGCGAGCCGCGCGAGATGCGGATCGCTTTCCAGCCCAAACAGTTTCAGCATGGTGTCGAAGGAACAGCGCGGGCCTTCGTGGGACAGTTCGACGCCTTCGATATCGAACGGAATTGCGCCGATTTCCTTGGCGGTCTCCGAAACGCGGGCCGGATCGACGAAAAGGATCCTGGCTTGCGGATCGATGAAACGGCGGATCAGCCACGGGCAGGCGACGCGATCGATCTTGGGGTTGCGTCGGGTAACCCATACACTCGGCGACTGTGGTGCGATGCGGTCGAGCGTTTTCTTGTCTACCAATGGCAGCTTGGCAGCGAGCCAGGCGTCGTGGCCGCCTTCCAACGCGCGGGCGACATAGCCTTCACCCCGCAGATGCGCGACGACGATCTGGCTCATCTGCTCGCCGTGTGCACAGGCCACGACGACGGGCCGGGTCCTGTCCAATTCACCGGCCCACTGTCCAACTTTGTGGGTGTCGCGCCATACCGCGCCAGGAATGACGCCGGCGAGCCCGTCGAAAATGGGCCGCCGGTGTGTGTCGATAATCTGCGGCGCATCCGACGTGCCGATCAGGTCCCAAAGTTCTAGCGGCGAGATCAGATAATTGGTGAACATTGTTTCTCTCCTAAAATGACTTGGCGATCGTGGGGATGACGAGGGTGAGACCCGAAAAGAAAAGCAAAACCAGGATAATGCGGCGAAAGGCGACGTCATCGAGCCGGCCATACAGCTTGAGCCCCACCCACAAACCGGCAAGCAGGGCTGGCAGGCCGATGAAAAGCAGCTTGATCGTGGGCATTGTGTAAGCGCCGCCGATGGCGAGCGACACTGCCGTCATTGCCATGGTCGCGGCGATAACGGGCTGAAAGACGGTGCGCTGGACGTCTTTTGGCCAGTCGCGCATCTGGCACCAGACCGTGACCACGACCCCGCCGAGGCCAGTGAGCCCGCCGACCGCTCCGTTGAGCACGCCTATTCCACCATCAATGGCCCGTCCCGCGCTGACAGGCATGATCTTGGGCCGTGCAAGGTTGTAAGTACTGAAACAGATCAAAAGCACGCCGATACAAACCCGAATGATCGAGGGATCGATCATGGTGAGCAACACCGTGCCCAACGGCACACCGACGAGGCCGCCGATGACGAACGGGCCAACCCTGCGCCACGAGAAAGCGTGCCGCAGCTTCCAAACAGTGTAACTCTGATTGACGATGCCGTAGCTGACGATCAGCACGGCAGTCTGTGCAGGCGTCAGAATATGCAGCCAGACGCCAGAAACGACGAGCCCGGCGGCAAAGCCTGCGATGCCGCTCGTTAGTCCGCCGGCGAAAGTTGAAACCAGAAAAAGAGAAAGGACCGTCCCGTCCATAAATGCTCGCTCCCTTGCGGGTCCGAGCAGCATTTGGATGGCGGTCCATCTGACGGGGACGCTGCGTGTCTCCCCGAACGGCGCTACCTTAGCAAAGCAAAATATTTTGGCAAGTTACGCTGGCGCTTGGCGCGGCGTATCTGTCGCGCTGGTGCTGACCGCGACAGGAGACGGCGGGACGCCGCCCCCTTGTTGCGAGCGACCTTCCTCGATCAAAGCTTGCAAACGCTTGTTGTTTTCGAGCAGCCGGTTCGAGGTCAAACGCAAGAAGTAATAACCGAACTCTGGATTCTGAAAATAGATTTCGAGCAAGCGCTCATATTCGATCGTCAAGACTTCGCCGTTTTCGATGCATTCCACGGTCTGAGTACGCTTGTTGTCCGGTGTGAGAAATCCGAGTTCGCCCATTAATCGGCCAGGACCGAGTTCGACGTCGAGCTCGACGACTTTGAACTTGCCCGTGACGATCAGGAGCATTTCGGTGGCGCGTTGATCCTTGCGAAACAGCACTTGGCCTTTCTTGTAGCTACGCTTGTCCATGAACGGCTTCAGCCACTCCATCGACATGTCGCCTTGTGCGGCGACCCGAGCCTTTTTCACGAGGTTGAGCATCTGCAAGAGGCGCACGCCGTTGATCGGCAGCAGGCATACGTACATCAGCAACGTGGCGATTGCACCGCCGAGCGCGCCGTAAGCAATGAAGAAAAGAATGCTGATGATGCCGAATACGCGCAGCGGCACCATCGTGCGCATGAGAAGTGTGGCGGCATAAAAAGTTGCACCGACCAGCGCGCACAAATTGGCGACGTTGATGTTGGCGAGCGCGATATCGATGAGGCGCTCCAGCGCCGCTTCGAAGGTGCGGTGCGTGGTGTCGAGGCCCAGCTGCGTCAGAAGCTTGTCGAGGGTGAGGTTCTGCGAGGCGCGCTCAAGCGCGCGGTTTACCAGATCCACCAGCCACGCGTTTTGGACGTCCATTCCCCCTCCCGCCGTGGCGGGCAGTTTAGCACCTGCGCGCGCCGCGATGAACGGGGAACGCGAGGAGCCTCGTCACATCGCCTTCTGCGGCGCGGTTTGGAGAAAGGCTACACCGAAAGGCCGCGAGCGAGAAAGGGCTGTCAGTAAACGACTATGCTGCGAATCGATTTGCCTTCGTGCATCAGATCAAAAGCGTCGTTGATCTTGTCGAGCTGCATAGTGTGTGTGATCAAGTCGTCAATATTGATCTTCCTGTCCATGTACCAATCGACGATCTTCGGCACGTCGGTACGGCCACGCGCGCCGCCGAACGCCGTGCCCTTCCAGATGCGCCCCGTCACAAGTTGGAACGGCCGCGTCGCAATTTCCTGTCCTGAGCCGGCGACGCCGATAATGATCGATTCGCCCCAGCCGCGATGACAGCACTCGAGCGCCTGACGCATCACATTGACGTTGCCGATGCACTCGAACGAGAAGTCCGCGCCGCCATTCGTCACGTCGATCACAGCTTGCACGACCTTATCGGTGCCGACGTCGTTCGGATTGATGAAGTGTGTCATGCCGAATTTCTCGGCGATCACCTTGCGGCCCGGATTGAGATCGATGCCGACGATCTTGTCGGCACCGGCGATCCTCGCACCTTGAATGACATTCAGGCCGATGCCGCCAAGTCCGAACACGGCGACATTCGCGCCCGGCCATAGTTTGGCGGTGTTGATGACGGCGCCGATCCCGGTCGTAACGCCGCAGCCGATGTAGCAAATCTTGTCGAACGGCGCGTCCTCGCGAACCTTCGCCAGCGCGATCTCCGGTAGCACCGTGAAGTTCGAGAAAGTCGAGCAGCCCATATAGTGGAAGACGTTGTCGCCATCACATCTGAATCGAGAAGTGCCGTTCGGCATCACGCCTTTGCCTTGTGTGACGCGGATTGCGGTGCAGAGATTGGAGCGCCGCGACAGGCAGGTTTTGCACTGCCGGCATTCCGGCGTGTAGAGCGGAATGACGTGATCGCCGGCCTTGAGCGAGGCCACGCCGGCGCCAATCTCGCGCACGATGCCCGCGCCTTCGTGGCCGAGGATCGCTGGAAACAAGCCCTCGGGGTCTGCGCCCGACAGGGTGTAGGCGTCGGTGTGGCACACGCCGGTCGCCTTGATCTCGACCAGCACTTCTCCGGCCTGCGGCCCTTCGATGTCGATCGTCTCGATGGTGAGGGGATCGCCAGCTTTCCAAGCGACAGCGGCGCGGGTCTTCATGGGCGTCCTCTTTATGAAAGCTGATCTAGCAGGCTGTCCGCAAATGAAAAGGGCCCGGTAAGCCGGGCCCTTCGTCGTCTCCAGCGGTAGGGGTCAGTCTTCGTCATATTCCTCGCTGATGTCCTGGCCCGTGTAGTCCGGCATGGCCCATGCGGCGAGAATGCTGATCAACGCGCAGATCGCGATGTAGTACGAGATCGCGAGACCGGTGTGGTAGGTCGCAAAGAGCGCCGTTGCGATGAGGGGCGCGGGCCCGCCGGCGATGATCGACGCCAGCTGATAGCCAAGCGACGCGCCACTATAGCGCAGCCGCGGCGTGAAGGCTTCGGCGATCAGCGCGGCCTGCGGCCCATACATCATGTCGTGCGGTATGAGCGAGAGCACGATCGCGATGAACACCAGAGTCGGTGTCGTGGTGTCGACCATGTTGAAGTACAGGAAGCCGAATAGGCCTGTGACCACCGCGCCGATCAGGTACATGTTGCGGCGGCCGATGCGGTCGGAGAGATGCCCCGACAGCGGGATCGTGATGAAGGAGACGCAGGAGCCGACCAGCACCGCGGTCAGGATCAGCTCACGCGGCATCTTCAGCGTGCCAACCGCATAAGCGAACACGAACGCCGTGAAGATGTAGAAGGGCGCCTGCTCGGCCATGCGCGCGCAAGCGGACAACAAGATTTCCTTTGGCTGGCGTTTGATGACTTCGAGGATCGGTGCCTTTTCGATCTTGTTGTTCTTCACGACCTGCTGGAACACCGGCGTTTCCATGATGCCGAGACGGATCCATAGACCGACGCCGACCAGCACGATCGACAGCGCAAACGGCAAACGCCAACCCCACACCGCGAACTGGTCGCCCGACAGCCAGCTGAATGCGAGCACCGCGAGGTTCGACAGAAATAATCCGCACGGCACGCCGAACTGCGGCCAGGAAGCAACGAAGCCGCGCTGGTGATGGGTTTTCGACCATTCCATTGCGAGCAGCACTGAGCCGCCCCATTCGCCGCCGACACCGATGCCTTGCAGCATGCGCAGCACAGTCAGGGTGACGGCGCCCCAGATCCCGATGGACTCGTAAGTCGGCACGAACGCGATCAGGAACGTCGCGATGCCCATGCACAGGAGGGTGGCAATCAATGTTGCCTTACGGCCGATGCGGTCGCCATAGTGACCGAAAATCGCGGCTCCGATCGGCCGGCCGACAAAGCCGATAAAATAGGTGCCGAACGCAGCGAGCGTCGCGGTGAAAGGATCCGAGTTCGGAAAATACAGCTTGCCGAAGATCAGGCCGGCCGCGGTGCCGTACAGAAAGAAATCGTACCACTCGATTGCGGTGCCAATGGTCGAAGCGACAATGGCTTTGCGAAGCTGTGAGTCGTGATCGGACGCCGAGAGCGTCTCGTAGGTAGCCGTAGTCATCGCTGCCTCCCGCTGTTTCGTCCCGTAGAGCGGTTCTTCGACCGCTTCTGGAAAAGCATAGGCGTGGATGCCCCACGCCGAGCATTAAGTTCCTGTAAAACTCGATGGCCCGCTTTAGGTTGCAGAGATCAGGGCTGCCAGGCCGCTTCCTTGTCCGTGTCGGGCTTCTGACGGGCGGCATCAATGACCTGCCAAAGCGCTCGCAAGACCTCGTCCACCCCCTGTTTTGATTGCGATGACAGCACCAGCGGGCTCTTTTTCGATGCTTTTTTCAGCTTTGCGGTTTGCTCTTTGACTGCTTCGGGCGTCAGTGCGTCAACTTTGGTCAGGGCCA
>JAFAQJ010000446.1 GCA_019246455.1 Pseudolabrys sp. | reverse complement strand
GCCGGCAATAAAACGCTCGGCTGAAGTGCCGAGCGTTTTATTTTCGAGCAGTTGATTATTCCCGTCCGAGAAAGTCCATCTTGCCGATATCGACGCCGTTGTGGCGCAGAATGGCGTAAGCCGTCGTCACGTGGAAAAAGAAGTTCGGAATGACGAAGGTGAGCAGATAGCCCTGGCCGGTGAACTTCAGCTCGGTTTGTCCCGCTTTGAACGAGATTGGCTTGTCTTCAGTGCCATCGATCTGGTTGGGCTTGATGCTATCGATGAAATCGATGGTCTTCTGAATCCGCGCCTTGAATTCATCGAAAGTTTTTTCTTCATCGGCGAATTTCGGCGCCTCGACCCCCGCGAGCCTTGCCAGACAAAATTTGGCGGTGTCGCAGGCGATGAAAATTTGCCGCGGAAACGGCAGCATGTCTGGAAACAGCCGGTCCGACGCCAGCACGGCCGGATCGATCTTACGCGCGGCGGCATTTGCAGCCGCCTTGTCGATGATAGCCGACAGGTTCTTGAGCGCGCGCTTTAAGACAGGCCCCGAGGCCTGATACATCGAAATCGTCATAACGGCATCTCCCCCTTGGTGGTGAGGCAGCTCACCTAGGGATGAGGTTAGGCCGCCGCAAGCGCCCGCTGATGACGTTTCGGCTTGGTCAAAAGCCAGAGTGCGATCGTCAGGTTGAGCAGATTCCAGGCAATGCCATTGCCGAAGGCGGCGCGGTAGGAGCCCGTCAGGTCGAAGATCACGCCGGACAACCAGCCGCCGAGCGCCATGCCGGCAATCGTTGCCGTAATCACAATGCTGACGCGCGTCGCCGCCTCCCGTGGCGAGAAGTATTCGCGCACAATGATGGCGTAACTCGGCACGATACCACCTTGGAATAGCCCGAACAGCGCCGAGATGACGTAGAGCGACACCAGGCCGTCGAACATGAAATAAAGAACGAGCGCGACACCTTGCAGCGCCGAGCCGATCACCAATGTGCCAACGCCGCCGACCCGGTCGGCGATGAAGCCCGACGCGATCCGGCTGATGATGCCGAAAGCCAGCATCAGCGATAGCATCTCAGCGCCGCGCGCCACGCCGTAACCAAGGTCGCCGCAATAAGCGACGATATGAACTTGCGGCATCGACATGGCCATGCAGCAGGCGACGCCTGCCACGCACATGATCGCCATCAGCATGTTCGGCGACACGCCCATCGCCGGACGTTGCCCGCCGCCTTCCGCGGGGTTGAATGCAAAAGCGTGTTCGGGAGGGCGACGACGCAGCACGAACGACAGCGGAATAATCGTCAGCACGCAGAAGATCGCGATGCCGACATGCGTGGCGCGCCAACCCACGGTGCTGCTGAAATGCTGCACGACAATCGGCCACACCGCGCCGGCAAGATAATTGCCGGCGGCACAGACCGTCACCGCTATGCCGCGCCGCTTGACGAACCAGTGCGAGATGTCGGCCATCATCGGCGCGAAGAACGCGCCGGTCCCGGTACCGATCAGCGCGCCTTGCGCGATGGTGTAGAGGCCGATCGTGGGCGCCGCGGCGGTGAGTAGATAACCGGCGCTCAACATCAACGCGCCGCCGATCAGCGGCAGCAGGATGCCGATTTTATCGACGACGCGGCCGAGCACGATCGCGCCAGCGCCGAAGCCGATCATCGTGAAGGTGTATGGCAAAGACGCCGCGGCCCGGTCGACGCCGAATTCGGCCTGCACCAGCGGGAGCGTAACCGCCACCGACCACATGCCGACATTGCCGATCGTGCCGATCAGAACCGCGACCGAGAGCCGCAACCAGGCGTAGGGCGATTCCGGCTCGTCCGCGCCGTCGCGAAATAGGGAGATGAGATTCATGGGTACCCGGAGAATCCATCTATTTCATGTTTTCCGGCGCGGCGAAATCTCCGCGGCCATGATCGTTTTTGATCGCCTCCTCACAAAGTTGAATTGAACGGCGGGCGAAAGTCCGTAGTTCCCGCCGCAAATTGAGGCCTTTCAGAGCGTCATAAACGCTTGCCGCATCGGCAAAAACGTGGCGAATATGGGCCCGAGGGGAAGCGTACGGTCAGTATAAAAATGCGTGGCGAGGCCATCCTCGAAACCGAGGATTTGACCAAGGAGTTTGCTGGATTCGTCGCCGTCAATGGCGTCAATCTGCGCGTCGAGCGCGGAACGATCCACGCATTGATCGGCCCCAACGGGGCGGGCAAG
>JAFAQJ010000343.1 GCA_019246455.1 Pseudolabrys sp. | reverse complement strand
GCGAGCTCGATATTGCCGCGCAACGACGCGCTCAGCATTTCCCGCACTGCGTCGATGCGGGTGCGCAGGTCGACCACCACGGGCGTAAGCGTCTGACGCCGCGAGAATGCCAACAGCTGGCGGGTGAGCTTCTCGCCGCGGCCGGCGGCGGAGCGGATCGCGTCGATCGCCTGTAGGTCTTTGGGCTCTTTCAATCGCCGCTGCAACAATTGGGCGTGGCCACCCATGATCATCAGCAGGTTGTTGAAGTCATGCGCGATCCCGCCGGTAAGTTGACCGAGCGCTTCCATCTTCTGCGCCTGCGCGAGTTGCTCCCGCGAATGCTCGAGCGCCAGTTCGGCCTCGCGTTGCGCAGTGATGTCCCGCGTGATCTTGGCGAAACCGATCAGCTCGCCCTCGTCGTTGCGAATGGCGTCGATCACGACGTTGGCGTAAAACTTCGTGCCGTCTTTGCGCACCCGCCAACCTTGCGCCTCGTAGCGTCCCTCGCGGGTTGCAGCTTGCAGCGCGCGGATCGGCATGTCGTTGGCGCGGTCTTCCTCGGTATAGAAGCGACTGAAGTGCTGGCCGACGATCTCGTTCGCGCGGTATTGCTTGATGCGCTCGGCGCCGGCGTTCCAGTTGCGAACCCGCCCGTGGGTATCGAGCATGTAGATCGCGTAATCGCGAACCCCGTGCACCAGAAGCCGGTAGTTCTGCTCGCTTTCGCGCAACGCAGATTCGATGCGCTTCGTTTCGGTAATATCGCGGCACACGCCGATGATGCGCAGCGCCTTGCCTTTTTCGTCGCGAACGATCTCGCCGATCGTTTGCAAATGCCGCAGGTCTCCGTTGGGCCGGACGATGCGCTCTTCGCCCTGGAAACTGGTTTCCCGCGAGGCCAAAATCTTGGTGTTGAAATCGCGGACTCTTTGCTGGTCGCCGGGATGAAGCGCCTCAAGAAAGCTTTCCGCCGTGCCTTTGAAGTCTTCGCGGCTGCGCCCGTAAATCTCGAACAACTGGTCGGACCAAGTGAGGCGCCCAGTCTGGAGGTCCCAGATAAAACTGCCAAGATCGGCCAGGCGCTGCGCTTCCCGCAGGAGGACATTGGCATCCGATAGCTGGGCATTGATCATCGCCAATGCGGCCGTTCGCGTCTGGATCGTCGCATCCATTTCAACCTGGGTGCGCCGCAAATCCTCTTCGGTGCGCTTGTGTTGGGCGACATCGGCGCTCAGCACCAGGCTCGGCACCGAGGCGGTGATCATGAACATCACCAACATCAGGAAATTGTCGTTAATCGTGTTGCGCGCGAAAGGCCCGCCATCCATCAAGGTGCCCCAGACCGCGAACGCCGAAAGTGCGAAAGCGATGGTCGCGGTGTCGCGCGGACCCAAGCGCAACGCCGACCAGATCAGTGGCAGAATCGCGAGAAAGGCGAGCGGGCCGCGATAGGTCGTCGCGTCAACCAGCGGACTGAAAGCGAGCGCGCCGACCGCGACAGCGGCGATGAGACCGGCCAGCGAGTCGATAACGACATGACTGCTGATCCGCTCGCCACCTGAGCGCGCCCACAGCACGATCAACGGAGCGATAACCAAGGCACCCGCAAGATCGCCGAGCCACCAGGTCAGGCCGATCGTCGGCAGTTTGTCCCAGGGCGCCATCTGCGCGAGATCGAGCGTCGCCACGCCGACGCCGGCGCTGATCGCGGTGGCAAGGCCCGCGACCAAAGTGAATTTCAGGATGGCAGTCGGCGCCGTGAACACGTTGCGAGTACCGGTCCAGGCCGCCGCGAGCGATGCACCAATGATCGCCTCAAGTGTATTGCCGCATGCGATCGCCGCCGCCGAATAGAGCGTGCCGGCGGTCGTGAAATTGGCGGCGAAAGCGGCGGCGAGGATGGCGGGCGCAAGGCGGATGCCGCCCAGCAGCAGCACGCCGATCGCAAAGCCGCTCGCCGGCCAGATCGGGGTCGCGCTGGGATTGATCGAGGCGAGCTGGAGACCAAGCTTGGCCAGCACGAAATAGGCCGCGCCGGTCCCGATGAGTTCCAGCAGATATCGTGGAGTCGCCCGCCAATAGTTCGAACGATCCGCCGGGGAGCTTGTCAAAAGCCGACCTCAAATCGCAGAATGAACCAATATTAGCCCGGGGGTGGGAGATCGCTCTACCCGCCTTTAGGCACCAAATTGCCGCGAAGCCGGCGCTATCCGTAACCAAAAGGTTAGCGAAAACGAGGCAAACTTTTCCC
>JAFAQJ010000294.1 GCA_019246455.1 Pseudolabrys sp. | reverse complement strand
TCTTCGACGAGCCGAATTCATAGAAGTTGTTGTAAGTGGCGTTGACCTTCTCGTCGGTGATGGCGCGATCGAGCGGATATTTCTCGTTGCGTCTGGCCGGATAGAGGTCGGCGGTCGGGTCCGGCAGATTAGCGAGATCCGAGATGCGTTGCGCGCGGGCTGCGGCCGGCAGCGCCATCGCGCCAGCCGCGCCGGCAAGAAAACTGCGGCGATTGAAAAAGAAATGCTCCGGCGTGAGCTGGGTTTCGGGGATCTCCCAACCGCGGCGGCGAATGACGTTCATGGAGGCGTCCTTTGAGCGAATTCTTGCAATCTTAGGACTACGGCGCGTCCCGATCACAGGCAAGTCACGGGCGCGCCAAGCCGCAGCGGAACGGTTTTGACAGGTATGGCGTTTGTTTTCGGGGCTCCCGGGGAGCGCGATCATGCAGGAATTGCAGAACCGGCACCACCCGATCCCGGAAGATATGAAATTCCAAGCGCTGTCGTGGCAGATCGAGCGCGGCGGATGGATCGTGTTCGGGCTGATCGTCGTGCTGGCGCTCGGCGGACTGTTTGGCCACGGCGCGGCCAGCAATGCGGTTTCTGGAACGGCACCTCTAACGGTGCAGTATGAACGCTTTCAGCGCGTCACCAAGCAGGCACGCTTCGTTGTCCGATTTGAGGGGGGTCGCGAACGGCAGCTCACGATCAGCGAGCCCTTCCAACTCAACTACAATGTTTCGAGCATCGAACCTCGCCCCATTGGCAGTTCATCCAGCCCCGACGGTTTGAATCTGACATTCGCTGCCGCGGACGGTCCGCTGACCGTCGTGATCTGGGCGCATCCGCACAAATTCGGTGTCACCAAAATCAATATTGGCAGTGCCGGCGAAACGCGGCGCTTATGGTCGCTCGTCTATCCGTGAGGCGCACATGGACAGCGTGATCAAAGCCGCCGTGGTCTACTTCGTGCTCTGGGCGATCATCCGGATTTCCGGACGCCGCACGCTTGGCGAAATGACCGCCTTCGATTTCGTGCTGTTTCTCATCATCGGCGGCGCGACCCAGCGCGGGTTGACGGGTGAGGACTATTCGCTGACCAACGCCTTCCTTCTCATCATCACCTTCGTCGCCATCGATATCCTGATGTCTCTGATTGAGCGCGGCGCGCCTCATGTTCGTCGCGTGCTCGAAGGCGAACCGATGATTATGGTCGAAAATGGCAAGCCATTGCGCCACCGGATGCATAGGGCCCGCATTGCCGAGGACGACGTGCTGGAAGCCGCGCGCCGAATGCATGGGCTTGAGCGACTCGATCAGATAAAGTTCGCGATCCTCGAGGCGAACGGCCACATCACGATTATTCCGGCGGCCAAGCCGCCGCGCTCCAGAAAACGCGCGGCCTGATCACTCCGCCGCGCGCCGGGCCGCCACGATCTGATCCGCAGTGCGTCCGGTCAGTTCAGCCATATGGTCGAACTTGAAGGTAAACGAGCCGACGCCAGCGGTTGCCGAGCGCACTTCGATGATGAGGTCGCCGATCTCGGCTTCAGCCATCAACGCGCGCACGGTGTCCCAGCCCGGCCACCCCTCGCGTGTGTCGAAGCCGAGAATCTGTCCGCGCCGTCCCGACAGGATCGCATTCATCTTTGCGGTCGCATCGGTCGGGCAAACGATCTCGACCTGATAGATCGGTTCGAGCAGGACCGGCTGGCATTGCGGCAAGCCTTCAACGATCGCGACACGGCCCGCCGTGCGGAACGCCATGTCAGACGAGTCGACCGTATGATACGAGCCATCGACCAGGGCCACATGCAGATCGACCGTGGGGAACCCGAGCGGTCCGTGCTTGAGCGCGTCGACCACGCCCTCTTCCACCGACGGGATGTAATTGCGCGGCACCACGCCGCCGGTGATGCGATCCTCGAACTTAAAGCCGGAGCCGCGCGGCAGCGGTTTGATCTCCAGCACAACGTCGCCGAACTGCCCGTGACCGCCCGACTGTTTCTTGTGACGGCCACGTTGGGTGATCGGCTTGCGGATCGTCTCGCGATACCCGACCGTCGGCGCATGCGCCGTAATCGGCACGCCATAGCGATCGCCAAGCCGCTCGGCGGCGACGCGCAAGTGCATCTCGCCCTGCCCCCACATCACGACTTCATGGATGTCTGAATTATGCACGACCACGATCGAGGGATCCTCCTCGGTCAGTTTAGCGAACGCCGTGCCGAGCTTGACGTCATCCTTGCGATCCTTGGCGGAAACGGCGTTGGCCAACACCGGCGGATAGGGCGTCGCCGTCGCGATCGCCGGATGTGCCTGCTTGCCGGCCGAGAGGGTATCGCCCGTCCTCGCATGATCGAGCTTGCCGAAGCCGACGGTTTCGCCGGCCTGGGCCGGGCCGCGCTTCTCAGTTTGCTGCCCGAGTTGCTTGAACACTCCCGATACACGGCCTGCATCGCGGTCCGGCGTATTAAACGTGGTGCCGTCGCCGGCCTGGCCCGACAGCACGCGCGCGACCGATAATTTGCCGCCGTGCCCGGTGTGGAAGGTCTTGAGGACCAAAGCGACTGCGTCGCGGCCAGGGCTGACGCCGAGGCGCCGCGCGGTTTCGGCAACGCCAGGCGCTTCATGGCGCAGCGCTTTCAGCAACCGCAGAACACCGTTCGTCCTGGTCGCAACGCCGAACAACACCGGGCAAACCTGGGTGTCGCGCAATTCCTTGGCGAGATCGTCGAACACTTTGTCACGCGGCGGCTGGATATCTTCGAGCAATTGCTCCATCAGCTCGTCGTCGTGGTCAGCGAGGGTCTCAAGCATGGTGAAGCGGGCGGTCTTCTCGCGCTCCAGCGCGTCGCCCTTGAGCTCGATGACTTCCGAGGGTGCGTGTTCCTTGTAAACAAAGGCCCGCTCCAGCGCGAGATCGACGAAGCCGGTGACGATGTCATCGGAAAACGTCAGAAGTTGCCGCGCCAGCAATTTGCAGCGCGAGGCCGGCTGCAGCATCGCCAGCGCGTCGTGCACGGACTGATCGGCCAAAGAACCCGACTTGTCGATCTTGTTGACGAACAGAAAGTGCGGAATCTTCTGATCTTCCAGTTCTCGCAAAATGAGTTGGAGCTGCGGCGTTTTCTTTTCGTCGAGCTCGCAGACGACGACGGCCGCATCGACACCTGGCAGCGCCGCGCGCATGTCATGAATGAATTCGATCGAGCCCGGACAATCGAGGAAGGTATAGCTGTCACCCATGAACGTCGTGCTGGCGACGGTGAGCTCGGTGCTCATCTTGTGGTGACGGGCTTCTTTCGAAGCGTCGCCGACGGTATTGCCGGATTCAACCGTGCCCTGTCTGGGGATCGCGCCGGTGCGCGCGAGGATGGCTTCGAGGAGAGTTGTCTTGCCGCTCTGGAACGGCCCCACGAGTGCTATGCATCGGGGACCTCTAGCGCCGTTTTGCGCCATGCACGCCTCCCTTACCGGCCGGGAGGTCGGACCAGGTACCCGGCCCTTACTGCCCTTATCGTCTCAGGCATCCGGGAAGCTGGCAAGGGTCGGCGGGAACCGCCTGTGCAGCGCCTAATGCCGCGCGTCAGCTCAAATTGCCGCAGAAGCGCTGGATACGGCGGCAGGCCTCTTCGAGGTCTTGCGTCTTCACGGCATAAGAGATGCGAAACGCTGGGCCGAGACCGAACGCCGTGCCCTGCACAACCGCGACGCCCTCGGCTTCGAGCAATTCGGTGACGAAGTCCTCATCGGTCGTAAGCGTTTTTCCGGTCGAGGCCTTGCGGCCAATCGCGCCGGCGACCGAAGGATAGACGTAGAACGCGCCTTCCGGCATCGGGCACTTGATGCCATTGGCCTGGTTGAGCATCGAGACCGCGAGGTCGCGGCGTTCCTTGAAGACCTTGTTGTGCTTCGGGATGAAGTCCTGCGGTCCGCTGAGCGCTTCGACAGCCGCCCACTGCGACGCCGCCGCAGGATTGGTGGTCGATTGCGATTGGATCATCGCCATCGCCTTGATCAAAGGCTCGGGCCCACCGGCATAGCCGATGCGCCAGCCAGTCATGCAATAGGCCTTCGACGTGCCGTTGATCGTCAGCGTGCGCTCATAGAGCGAAGGCTCGACCTGCGCCGGCGTGAAGAACTTGAAGTCGTCGTAGACGAGATGCTCGTACATGTCGTCGGTCATGACATGCACATGCGGGTGCTTCACCAGCACGTCGGTGAGCGCCTTCAATTCGGCGCGCGTATAGGCCGCGCCGGACGGGTTCGACGGCGAGTTCAGCAGGAACCACTTGGTCTTCGGCGTGATTGCCTTTTCGAGTTGCTCCGGCTTGATCTTGAAGCCTGTTTCAGCGGTCGCAACGACCGTCACCGGGGTGCCGCCCGCGAGCAGCACCATGTCTGGATAGCTGACCCAATACGGCGCCGGGATGATGACCTCGTCGCCGGGGTTCAGCGTCGCCATGAAGGCGTTGTAGAGCACCTGCTTGCCGCCGGCGCTCACCGTGATCTGCGAAGTCTTGTAGTCGAGGCCGTTCTCGCGCTTGAACTTCTTAGCGACCGCTTCCTTGAGTTCGGGGATGCCGTCGACCTGCGTGTACTTCGAGGCGCGGCCTTCCGTGATCGCCTTGATCGCCGCTTCCTTGATGTTCTCGGGGGTGTCGAAGTCCGGCTCGCCGGCGCCAAGGCCGATCACGTTGCGGCCGGCCGCCTTCAGCGCGCGCGCTTTGTCCGTCACCGCAATGGTCGGCGACGGCTTGATGCGCTTGAGGTGGTCGGCGAGGAAGGCCATTGGAATCTCCGATGTTCGCCGCCTTGGTATAGGCCGAAAAAGGCCCCCGCAAGACGCAAAGAATGATCGATTTATCAAGCCTGTTGATGGGGTGACGGTCATCAAGGCCCCAGATCGTGCTACAGTGGTTTTGATAAGAGCGCGGCCCACGCGCCCGATCACGGGATAACGTCAAGGAGTGCGGTCATGAAGCTCAGCGCCGGGCAGCTCAAGGCTTTCGACGAGCAAGGCTACGTCTTTTTCCCAAATTGCTTCTCGGAAGAAGAAATTGAACTGTTGCGGATCGAGGCCGACAACATCCTCAAGCTCGACCGCAAGGAAGTTTGGCGCGAGAAATCCGGCGCGCCGCGCACTGCCTTTGCCGCGCACAAGTTCAACAGAGTCTTCGAGATCATGTCGCGGCATCCTCGGCTGGTCGAGCCGCTGATGCAGCTATTCGGCGAAAGCGTTTACGTTCATCAATTCAAACTCAACGCCAAGGCCGCATTCGAGGGCGACGTCTGGCAATGGCACCAGGATTACGGCACCTGGGCGCGCGACGACGGCATGCCGGAGCCGCGCGCGATGAACATCGCGATCTTTCTCGACGACGTGCTGCCGATTAACGGCGCGCTCATGATCATCCCGCAAAGCCACAAGCAGGGCGTACTGCAAGCGGGTCACGACAAGACGACGACGTCCTATCCGCTTTGGACACTCGACAAAGACACCGTGACGCGGCTTGCCAACGAGGCCGCCGGACCCGACGGCGTCGGCATTGTCGCGCCGACCGGCAAAGCCGGATCTGTGCTGATGTTCCACGGCAATCTGGTGCACGCCTCGCCGCCGAACATCACGCCCTATCCGCGCAAGATCGTTTATCTGACGCTGTGCGCCGTCTCCAACCACATCACCAAATTCAATCGCGAGGAGTGGATCGCGCACCGCGATTTCGCGCCGATCGAAATGGTGAGCGACGATGCGCTCGTCGAATATGCGCGCGCCCATCGCACTGCGGCAGAATAAATTTGTTGTAATTCTCGATTGCAAAAAGCCGCCATGCTTTGTGTGACGGCATGACGACAAAGAAACGCACCGACGGCCATTGAAATGCCGGAGTCCGCCGCACTATGTGCGTGCTGATTCACGAAGGGTCGGGAATGTATACGCTCTATTCGATGCAACGCTCGGGCAACAGCTACAAGGTGCGCCTGGCATTGGCGCGTCTTGGCATTCCCTATCGCCAGATTGAGATCGATATTCTGCAGGGCGAGAGCCGCACGCCGGAATTCCTCGCGAAAAATCCGAGCGGTCATGTGCCATTGCTGGAAGTCGCGCCCGGCCGCTATCTCGCGGAATCCAACGCGATCCTGTGGTATGTCGCCGGCGGCTCGCCATTGGCGCCAGAAGACAAAATCTCGCGCGCCGAGGTGATGCAATGGATGTTCTTCGAGCAAAACAGCCTCGAGCCCTATATCGGCACGGCCTTTTTCTGGCTCGCTTTGGTGAAGGGTGGCCGCGAATTACAGCAGCATTCGCTGGAAGATTGGCTGGAGAATGGATACCGCGCACTCGGCGTCATGGAGACGCATCTGGCAAAATATCCGTTCTTTGTCGCCAATCGCTGCACCATCGCCGACATCGCGCTCTACGCCTATACGCACGTCGCGCATGAATGCGACTTCAATCTGGCGCGGTTTCCGAACATCCGCGCCTGGCTCAGGCGGATCGAGTCGGAGCCCGGCCACGTGCCGATGGATTGGCAGCCGGAGCTGGAAGCCGCGGAATAGCGCGGCGTTTACCTTTCGTTAAGCGATTTCACAAAACCGCCAAGCTTTGTGACGGGCTTTGCCAAAGTCCGGTCCTGCGCCCGCCCGGTTCCGCCGTGAAGCTCTCTGCCATGAACGACACTGATTCGTTTGCCGGTTTTCTGGGAGGAAGCCCGATGACGAAGCTTCACGACACGGGCTTTACGCCGCCCGCCGATATTGTGCGCGTCGGCCGGCACGAAGCGCCGGCCATTGCTGCGTTGGTGATGGTGGCCGCGTTGGCCTTTGGCACGTTGGCCGCCGCTACCGCTGTCACTATTGGTCTAACGCGCGGCGGCGATACGTCCCCGCCGGGCGTCAAGGCCTATGCCAACGAATTGTCGGTGGTGCCGCGTCGCGGCTGAGGTTTGCGTCGAAACATTCGTATTCGCGCCGCTTTTATTTCAATATGGCGCGCATGAAGAACTCCGTTCTGTTGAGTAGCGTCGTGGTGTTGATGATATCGCCGGCCGCGGCGCAAACCTTTGCGTCGTCAGCCGGCGACATCCGTGTCGAGACCGTCGCGACGGGCCTCGTGCATCCGTGGAGTCTGCAGTTCCTGCCCGACGGCCGAATGCTCGTGACCGAGCGGCCCGGCCGCATGCGCACCGTCACCGCCGACGGCAAATTGTCGCCGCCGCTCGATGGCGTGCCGCAGGTCGTGGCGCGCGGCCAGTCCGGCTTGCTCGATGTCGCGCTCGATCGCGACTTCGTGCGCAACAACACGATCTACTTCTGCTTCACCTATGAAAGTGGTGGCAATGCCGCCATCGCGCACGCTGTGCTGGGCGACAGCGCATTGTCCGACGTCAAAATCATTTTCAAGCAGCAAGGGCCCGGCGGTTCGAACAATCACGGCTGCCGCATCGCACAAGAACCCAAACCTGCGCCTGATAAGAATCTGTTCGTCACGCTCGGCGATCATTTCGGCCCGCGCGACGAGGCGCAGAATCTCGGCAACGACAACGGCAAGCTGATCCGCATCGCGCCGGACGGCGAAATTCCGACAGACAATCCATTCGTCGCCAAGCCAGGCGCTCGTCCGGAAATCTGGAGCTACGGCCACCGCAACGGGCAGGGCCTCACTTTCGGTCCCGACGGCAAGCTCTGGGAACAGGAGCACGGACCGCAAGGCGGCGACGAGATCAACATCATCGAGAAGGGCAAGAATTATGGCTGGCCCGTGATCGGTTACGGCGTCGATTACGGCGGCGCCAAGATTCACGAGTCGACGCACAAGGAGGGCATGGAGCAGCCGGTCTGGCACTGGACGCCATCGATTGCACCGTCCGGCATGGCGTTCTACAGCGGCAAACTGTGGCCGGCATGGAAGGGCTCGCTGTTCAACGGCGCGCTGAAATTTCAGCTCTTGGCGCGACTCGACATTCAGGGCGGCAAACCAGTGAAAGAGGAGCGCATGCTGGAAGGGCTGCGTGAGCGCATCCGTGACGTGCGCGAAGGCCCCGACGGCGCGCTTTATCTCCTCACCGACAACGAGCGCGGCCGTATCCTGCGCGTGATGCCGGCGAAGTAATTCACCACTTGTGAAAGATGAAGAACGCGCCGGCGGCAACGAGCGTGAAGCCGACGCCATGATTCCAGCCGAGCGGCTCTTTCAGGTAGAGCCACGAGAACCCAGCGAACACCAGTAGCGTCACAACTTCCTGGATCGTCTTGAGCTGCGCCGCGCCATACACGGCGCTGCCGTAACGATTGGCCGGCACGGCCAGGCAATACTCGATGAAGGCGAGCCCCCAGCTGACGAGGATGACGCTCCACAGCGGCACCTCCTTGAAGCGCAAGTGCCAATACCAGGCCGCGGTCATGAAAACGTTGGAGCCGAACAGAAGCAAAATCGGTGTGACAAAAGGCGAAGACAGTAGAGCGGGCATGGTGGGAACCTGAATGAAACGTTGTGAATCAACGGGCTGGCTAGGGTGCCGTGCGGTTGCGCGAACGTCCATACAAACGTCACGGGGGCGTCACGGGCGGGAGTCAGGATCGCGACGTTCCGTATCGTCAAAGTACAGTAGCGTTTGCGTAAAAGCCCTGCGGTCCCCGCGTGTCGACCCTGCGCGCCGGGACCGCAATTTTTATGGGCTCACGAAACGCCGCCCCGCCTCCCGTGTTAATCTCAATAAAACGGAGTCGGCGATGCGGCACTCTCATCTCGTTATCGCAGCGGCCATTGTGCTTTCGACATCAATGGCGCGGGGGCAGAACACACAACAGCCCGCCGGCATTGCGCCGCCGAAACCCTACAAGACCGTGGCGATCACGCTGCCGCAGCCGGTGAAGGATCCGGCGCTCGAAGTCTTGCGCGGCAAGATAGGCGAGTTCGCCAAGAAGAAGGACCGCGCGCAACTCGGCAAGCTCGTGGTCGAGCGCAACTTCTTCTGGGACCGCGAGAACGGCGACGCCGCTGACAAAAAGAAAACCGGCATGGACAATCTGTCGACCGCGCTTGGGCTCGGTAATACCGATGGGCCAGGCTGGGACATGCTGGCGGGCTACTCGGAAGATCCGACCGCCTCGGCCTCCAATCAACACAAAGGCGCGGTATGTGCGCCGGCCGATCCCGGCTTCGACGGCAAGGCGCTCGACGCGCTGCTCGACGCGACGCAGACTGATCTGCCGGAATGGGGCTACCCGGTGCAGGACGGCATCGAGGTGCGCGCGCAGCCACTGCTCAACGCGCCGCCGATCGAGAAGCTCGGCCTGCATTTCGTGCGCGTCCTGCCGGACTCCTCGCCGGCCGCCGCGGTCGCGGCCTATGTGCGCGTCGTCACGCCATCCGGAAAGACCGGCTACGTGCCGTCCGACACCATCGCGCCGCTCGGCAACGATCAGCTCTGCTACGTCAAGGACGGCAGCGTCTGGAAAATTGGCGGCTACGTCGGCGGCGGCGACGCGCAGTAGTGTGGTCAGCCATACCGCAACTTCATCGCGACGATCGGCACCAACAACGCCAACGTGACGGCGGTTGAGCCGATCAGCGGCGCGTCGCCAATCGCAACGCCGTACACCAGCCACAGCCCGATTCCGACAGTGAAGGCGAGATTGGCCGTGAGCGACAGCGCGCGGGTATCCTTTTCGCGCAGTATTTTCAGCGCCTGCGGCAGCCAGCAAAGGGGTAGCAGCGCGCCCGTCACGCCGGCGATATCGGTCAGGCTCCAGTTCAAGACCCAGTTCATGGCCGGCGGCCTAATCGCGATTCGTTGAACGCATATGACAATGATGGGGCCGCGGCTTTGCGAAACGGCTCCGTCGCGCCATGCTGGTGCATGGCCGAGTCGCAACCGCGCCCCATGACCTGCGCCCGCTGTGGCGCCGCCTTTGAGTGTGGGCGATCCGGCAATTGCTGGTGCGCGGCCGAGCCCTACCGGATGCCGATGACCAAGGCGCTTCTTGAAGACTGCCTCTGCCCCGTTTGCCTGCGCCGTGCCGCCGAGGCGCTGCGGCACAGTCAGCAGCAAGCCCAACAGTAGGGCCGGGACAGGCGCCGCGGTCTTCGTCTATAGAAGAGGTCCCGCCAGTCTCATTTCCAGAGAAACATCATGATCGACTTCTACGCGCTGACCTCTCCCAACGTGCAAAAAATCTTCCTGATGCTCGAAGAATGCGGGCTCAAATATAATTTGAAGCCGGTCGACGTCTGGGCCGGCCAGCAATACAGCCCGGAATTTCTCAAGATCAATCCGCTGGCGAAGGTGCCGGCGATCGTCGATCACGACGGCCCCGCGGGCAAGCCGTACACCGTGATCGAATCCGGCGCGATCCTGATCTATCTCGCCGAGAAGACCGGCAAGTTCATCCCGCACGATCCGGTGAAGCGCTATGACACCATCCAATGGCTGATGGTGCAAATGGCGAATGTCGGCCCGATGTTCGGTCAGCTCGTGCACTTCTCAAAGTTCGCGCCGCAGCCGCAGGAGTACGGCCATAGCCGCTACCGCACGCAGGTGCTCAAGCTCTACGACCTCTACGAGCAACGTCTGAAGACGAACCCGTACGTCGCCGGCTCGGACTACACGATCGCCGACATCGCGGTGTGGCCGTGGCTGCGCAACCACGCCCTGCTGGGCGTCGATCTCGGCAAATTCCCGACGGTTGCGAAATACATCGAGACGATTGGCGCGCGCGAGGCAGCCAAGAAAGTGCTGGCGATCCTTCCGACCATCAAGTCGTCGCGCGATAACGCCACCGACGACAACAAGGACAAGTTCTTCTCGCGCGGCAAGTACGCGATGGCGTAAGGAGCACCATCATGATTTGGGAAATCGCGCAGATCGAGGTGAAGCCCGGCATGGAAGCCGAGTTCGAGGCCGGCGTGAAAAAGGCCACGCCGGTCTTTCAGCGCGCCAAAGGCTGCAAGGGCATGGAGCTGCAGAAGTCGCACGAGAAGCCGCAGCGCTACCGGTTGATCGTCACTTGGGAGACGATCGAGAACCACATGGTCGACTTCCGCAATTCGCCAGACTTCC
The DNA here is from genome assembly GCA_019246455.1 of Pseudolabrys sp. Taxonomy (GTDB): domain Bacteria; phylum Pseudomonadota; class Alphaproteobacteria; order Rhizobiales; family Xanthobacteraceae; genus Pseudolabrys. The sequence goes on along the minus strand of JAFAQJ010000294.1, from coordinate 173 downwards.
AGGAATGGCGGAAATTAGTCGGCCATTGCTTCGCCGCGCCACCCGAGGTCGAGCATACCCGGCAGGTGGTAAAAGGCTTCTAGGCGACGAGGCCGCCCAGAGGTTTGACGCTATCGCTGCCGGGGAAAACGACGCTCGTCAGCGCGCGCTCGTCGGCGCGCAGATGGTCGCGC
>JAFAQJ010000274.1 GCA_019246455.1 Pseudolabrys sp. | reverse complement strand
CCCTGCGCCTTCATCGAGTTGAAGCCAGGCCAGAAGGCGACCGCCGACGAAATCACTGCCTGGTGCAAGAAAAACCTCGCCGGCTACAAGGTGCCGCGTCACGTGGTGTTTGCGGAGATTCCGAAGACATCGACCGGCAAGATTCAGAAGTTCAAGCTGCGCGAGATGGCAAAGGCGGTGTGACGCCCCCTCACCCCACGATCAGTGCGATGCCGAGGACCGCGGTACCGAGACCGATATAGACCCAGAGCGTGTCGTTGATCATGAAGCTCGACGCCGGATAGGGGAAAATGCCGGCGCCCTGCGCCGCCCAGCCCAGGCCGACGAGCACGAGCACAAGACCGACGATCAGTCGCGCGTTCCGCATGTCACTTCTTCTCGCCCGGCTTGGCTTTTTTCAACTCCGAGACTTCGCCTTGGGTTTTCTCCAGCGCCGCCTTCAGCGTGACGAGATCGGCCTTGAGCGCCGCGATATCGGATTTGAATGAAGCCGCGTCTTTGGCCGCGGCGGCCTCAGCGGCCTGAGCGCGGCGCGTTTCCCTGGTCAACAACTGCTGCAGCAATTCCACGTTAGTCTGCAGGCAGCCGGTGCGGCGCGCCATGTCCTTCTCGGCGCTGCAGACTTCGAGGCCGCGAATATCCTGCGCCGAAGCTGCCGTAGCGGCGATCACAAGGGCCAGTGCCAACGGTTTCACTTGAGGACACCGACCTCGCGCACCAGCGGCCACCACTGCTCCTCCTCCCTCTTGATGAAGGCTGCGGTCTCGGCCGGACTGAGCGCGCTCGGATAGGAGCCGAGCACGGCGAGCTTCTTCTGAACGTCAGAGTCCGCCACGGCATTCTGAAGTTCGGCGCTGAGCTTCTGCACGATCTTGGGATCGGTGCCGGCCGGCGCCATCAGCGCGAGCCAACCCTTGGTCTCGAAGCCCGGCACAGTCTCGGCGATGGTCGGCAAATCGGGATAATTCGGCAATCGTTTCGCCGAGCCGACCGCCAGGGTCTTGAGCAACCCGCCTTCGGTCGCGCCGGCAACGCTGGCAATGCCTTCGAAGATGATCGGGATACGGCCAGCAGCAACATCGTTGATGGTTGTCGAAGCGCCTTGCGCGCTGATGAAGGTTAGCGGCAGCTTGGTGCGGCGCGCGAAGAATTCCCCGGTGAGATGCGAGATGCCGCCGCGATTGCTGGCGCCGAACTGCATCCCGCCGGGCGTTTTCTTGATGAGATCCATCAGCTCGGCGAGCGTGTTGACGCCGAGCTTCGGATTGACCGACACGGCGATCGGCTGGGTCGCGATCAGGCCGATCGGCATGAAGGATTTGTCGAGGTCGAGGGGCATCTTCTCCTGCGTCACCGGGGTGACGGTGAAGGTCGACGCCTGCGCCATATAGAGCGTATAGCCGTCCGGAACGGCCGAGGCGGCGGCCTGCGCCGCGATCAGGCCCTGCGCGCCGGGCCGATTGAGGATGACGATCTGCTGCTTGAGCAGGCTGGCGAGCTTGTCGGAAACGACACGCATCGCGACGTCCGGGCTGTTGCCGGCAGCGGCCGGCGAGATGACCTGCAACGGTTTCGACGGATAGTCCTGCGCGAAGACCGGACATTGCGCGACGCTTGCGGTGAGCAGCGCCGATGCGGTCAACAGAACGGCTAACCTGCGCATAAACGATCCTCCCCGATTGAGTATTGTTTTGCGTAAAACTAGCATGCCGCCGCTGCGGTGGGCAGCCCGCATCGAGTTTCGTCCCACCAAAGAAAATGGAAATGTTCGATGGCCCACGCGGCGCTCAAGAACAAATTGATCGCGGCCGGCAAAGTGCTGGCCGCGGCGGGCCAGGGCGATTTCACGCGCGGACATATTTCGGTCCGCATGCCCGGCAAGCCGCAGCTTTTATACATGAAGCCGCACAGCGTCGGGCTCGACGAGATCACGCCGCGTAACATCCTCACCATCGCCCTCGACGGCGAAGTGGTCGCCGGCAAGGCGCGCCGCCATTCCGAGGTCTATATCCATTCGGAGATCTACAAGGCGCGGCCCGACGTTCACTGCGTCATTCATAGCCACTCGCCTTACGCCACGGCGCTGTCGGCGATAGGCCGGCCAATGAAGGCTTATAGCCAGGGTGGCGCGCTGTTTCGCGGCGCGCTCGGCGTTTACACCGACACGATCCGGCTCATTCGCACATCAGAACTCGGCGCCGGCGTCGCCAAGGCGCTCGGTCCGCATCGTGCGGTGCTGCTGAAAAATCACGGCGTCGCGGTTGCCTGTGCCTCGATCGAGGAAGCGGTAGTATCGGCGATCATGCTGGAAAACGCGGCGATGGTGCAGATGGTCGCCGAGGCTGCCGGCGAGCCGGCGCTAGAATTCGCCAATGACGATATTGCCGGCTTGCGCGAGCAATTGTCGCGGCCCGAGCAGTTCGTCATCAATTTCGACTATCTGGTACGGCGGCTGAAGACCCGCCGCTGATCATTGCGGCTGCGCGCCCGATATCGCCACCATTTCCTTCCACATCGCGCGCTCCTTGGCCGCGAATGCGGCGATCTCTTCGGGCGAGCTCGATAAAACACGCGCGCCCGTGGTGAGGAAGCGCTTTTGCAGGCCGGCGTCCGATGCGATCTGCTTCTGCGTCGCGGCGAGCTTGTCGACGATCGCACGCGGCGTTTTGGCGGGCACTACCCATCCAGCCCACGACGTGATGACGAAATCCTTCTGCCCGGCCTCGCCCATCGTCGGCACGGTGGAGAGGCTCGGCCAGCGCTCGGCCGACGTCACCGCGAGCGCACGCATATTGCCGGCCTCGACGGTCGAGACATAAGACGCGAGGTTATCGAGCGCGAAGTCGACATTGCCCGACAGCATCGCCGGAATCGTCTGCGCCGCGCCCTTGAACGGAATGTGCACGCCCTTGATGCCGTTGCGGGTGCAGAACAACGCGGCCGACAAATGCGGCGTGGTCCCGACGCCCGGCGTACCGTAAGTCACCTGATCGCGCGACTTCGCCCAGGCGATGAATTCGGCGAGCGTCTTCGCCTTGTTGTGTTCGCTCGCGACGACAAACACGTTCGGCAATTCCCAAGTCATCGTCACCGGAATGAAATCGCGCTCCGGATTGAACGGCATCTCCTTGTAAAGATACTGGTTGATAGCGAAGTGACCGATGGTCGCCGCGCCGATCGTGTAGCCGTCGGGCGCGCTCGAGGTCACGGCGGCGATCCCAATATTGCCGCCGGCACCGGGGCGGTTCTCGATCACGAAAGTTTGCCCGAGCTTGGTCTGCAATTGCTCGCCGAGAATGCGCGCCAGCACATCGGTCGAGCCGCCCGCCGGATA
>JAFAQJ010000189.1 GCA_019246455.1 Pseudolabrys sp. | reverse complement strand
ACTGCGCGCCCTGCTCCCACAATTTGTCTATCTCGGCGGACATCCCCTCTATGCGATACTCTTTCGGAATACCGATCTTGAGGCCCTTCACCGATTTGCCGACGGCTTTCTCGTAGTCGGGCACATCGCGGTCGACACAGGTCGTATCCTTGGCGTCGGGTCCGGCCATCGAGCGCAGCAGGATCGCCGCATCGCGGACCGTCCTGGCAAATGGCCCCGCCTGATCGAGCGACGAGGCGAAGGCCACGATTCCCCAACGCGAGCACCGCCCGTAGGTCGGCTTGATGCCAACCGTCCCCGTAAAGGCCGCCGGTTGCCGGATCGAACCTCCCGTGTCGGTTCCCGTCGCGCCCAAGCACAAATGCGCAGCTACCGCCGCCGCCGAGCCGCCAGAGGAGCCGCCCGGCACGAGTGGCGTGTTCGACCCTTTGCGCCGCCACGGCGCGGTCACGTTATTGAACGCCGACGTTTCGTTCGACGAGCCCATCGCGAATTCATCGCAATTCGTCTTGCCCAGCATCACAGCGCCGTCGCGCCACAGATTGGCGGTGACGGTCGACTCGTAGGTCGGTTCGAAATTGCCGAGGATTTTGCTGCACGCGGTGGTGCGAACGCCTTCGGTGCAGAACAAATCTTTCACCGCCAGCGGGATGCCTTCGAGCGGCCCCGCTTTGCCGGACGCAACGCGTGCGTCTGCTGCTTTCGCCATTGCGCGGGCACGTTCCGGCGTTTCGAGAATATAGGCGTTGAGCAGGCGCGCTTTTTCGATCGCCGCCAGATGCGCGTCGGCAAGCTCAAGCGCGCTCAATTCCTTTTTACGCAAGGCATCGCGCGCCTGCGCAAGCGTCATGGATGTCGGGGTCATTGCGCCGCTGGCTCAACTTGTTCGGCACGGAAATCAGGCGCCGCTTCGGTCCAGGCGTCGACCCAATGGCCGGCCGCATCGCGCTTGAAGCCGAAATACGCCGCTTCCCCGTCGGTAAGTTTGCCACGATCGGCCGGGTTCTCCAGCAGATAATGCCGGTACATCGCGTCTGCCTCGAAACAAGCCTGGCACATCACTCAACCACTTTCGGCACCAGGAAATAGTGATCCTGGATATTCGGCGCGTTCTTGACGATCGCATCGGCGTTTCCCCCGTCAGTCGCGACGTCGTCACGCTTCTTCATCGTCATGGGCGTAACCGAGGTCATCGGCTCGACCCCCTCGACTTTGACTTCCGAGAGTTGCTCGACGAAGGTCAGGATGGCGTTGAGTTCGCCCTGCAAATGCTCAACCTCGCTGTCGGCGACGGCGATGCGCGCCAGTTTGGCGATACGGCGGACGGTGGCGGCGTCGACGGACATGACCGAAACTCAGGTGTTCAGCGGACTGATAGCAGACCGGCATTTTGCGGCGCAATCCGGCATTTTGCGGCGCAATGCGGTTTTGCCGGCCTTATTGTATGGTGGTGCCGCGATGAGCCCCTCCGCCAGCCACAATCGCTATTCCTATTCGCCCATCACCGAACGCCGGGTTTACGACTGGCCCGAAGGGCGCCGGCTGGCGGTCTATGTCGGGCTCAATCTCGAGTGGTTTGCGTTCGGCGGGCTCGGCGCTGAACTCGCGCCTGCGGCACATCAACCCGACGTACTCAATTACAGCTGGCGCGACTATGGCAACCGCGTCGGCGTGTTCCGCCTCGCCGAACTATTCGATGAACTACGTATGCCGGTTTCATTGCTCGTCAACGCACAAATGTATGAGCACGCGCCACAGGCGGTCGCCGCATTTTGCAGCGCCGAGATTGTCGGCCACGGGCGCACCAATTCGGAGCGCCAGGGTACATTGTCGGAGGCCGATGAGCGGCAATTGGTCGCCGAGACGACCGCCGCCATCGAGCGCCACGCCGGCAGCAAGCCGAAGGGCTGGCTTGGTCCGTGGATTTCCCAATCGCCGTTGACGCCCGATTTGTTGCACGAAGCCGGCTACACCTATCTCCTCGACTGGTGTCACGACGATCAGCCGATCTGGATGAAAACGCGCACGGGCCGCATCCTGTCGGTGCCCTACCCACAGGAGCTCAATGACATTCCTCAAATCGTAGCGCGCAAACGCGAGGGTGCCGAGTTCGCGGATATGATCGTCGATGCGTTCGACGTGATGCGCGAGGAGTGTCAGAAGCGACCACTGGTGATGGGGATCGCGCTGCATCCTTATCTTGTCGGGTGGCCGCACCGCTTCAAGCATCTTGCTCGCGCCCTGCGCTACATCGGAAGCCGCACGGACGAGCGTGTCTGGCTGACGACCGCGGGCGATATCGCGGCGCACGCCGCGGCCCTGCCCGCTGGCACGGTGCCTTGAATGGGAGCGATTGGGCCGTTGACCGAGATCGCTGCCCAGCTACCCCCACGCGGGTCGCTGCTCGGCCTCGATCTCGGTACGAAAACGATTGGCGTTGCCTCAAGCGATCCGGACCGAAAGTTGGCCACAGCGGTCGAAACGATCTCCCGCCGCACTTTCACCACGGATGCCCAACGCATTCTGTCGCTCGCTGCCGAACGAAACGCGGTTGGCTTTGTACTCGGCTTACCCATCAATATGGATGGCAGCGAAGGACCACGCGCACAATCGACCCGAGCCTTCGCACGCAACTTCTCAAAACTGACCGAACTGCCGATGGCCTTATGGGATGAACGGCTCTCGACCGCTGCCGTGGAACGCGAATTGATCGACGCAGGCGTCAGTCGCGAGAAACGTGCCGCGGTGATCGACCAACACGCTGCCATTTTCATTCTGCAAGGCGCACTCGACCGCCTGAAAACCACGGGTGCGCTTTGACAAAAGGCGGGTCGCGCGACCCGCCTTCGTCACATCAGCCGTTATCGAAAATTATCGGTCTTGGTGCCGCGATCCGGGGCGATGCGTCGGCGTCCCGCAACTTCCGTAGTAGCCGTAGCCGCGGCTATCATCGGTGGACTTCCAGCAACCGCCCGGTGCCGAATATTGCGGGCCAACGACCGCCTGCGGCTCATAGGCGTAACCCTCATACGTATAGGCTGGCTCGTAGGCGTAGCCTGGTCCATACGCGTAGCCGGGTCCGTAGGCGTAGCCAGGATCATATGCATAGCCCGGGCCGTAACCGTACGGTCCATAATACCCTGGGCCGTAATAGTAATTGTTGGCATTAGCCGCCGCCGCGCCAATCGCTGCACCCGCCACGAAACCGCCCGCCACCGCTGCGCCTGTGCGCCAGTCGCGCGCCTGAGAGGGTGTTGCTGCAGCAAGCGCTATCGCGCCCGCCACGGTGACCACGCCGGCATATTTAAGTATCGCATTCATGACATCTCTCCCTTTTCTCGCGCGTGAGGCTCCCGTCTGCGCGGGAGATACGCGTTCAATGGACAACCCAGGCCACTGCGTCGGGTTCCAAACGGTCCGCGTCGATTAGTCACAATTTGTGAAGTTGGTTGTTTCAGGCGGGCAGTGCGCGCTGCAAAAGCTTGTCTGGTTCTTCTATGGCGACAGAGCCGTATGTAGTTCCTCGCGGGCCGAGATAACTGCGGGCGAAATGTTCAACCACGAAGTGAGGCGTGCTCCTCGCAAGCGCGGCCAGAGCGGCGAGGACTGCCAACCGATCGACTACCAAACGCGCATGTCTTTCCGTGTCACTGCTTTTCACAATTGCGGTGATGTCGCGCACAACGTCGGTAGCGCCCGGCAATCCCTTCGTCTCCTGAACCAAATCGGCCAATACATCTTGTGCCGCATCGCTGTCGCGCGACATCGCGCGCAGCACGTCGAGGCACATCACGTTTCCCGAGCCCTCCCAGATCGCATTGACCGGCGCCTCGCGAAAGAGCCGCGGCATGAGGCTATCTTCGACGTAACCATTGCCCCCGAGACATTCCATCGTCTCATAGACAAAATTCGGCGCGTTCTTGCAGACCCAATATTTGATGACTGGCGTGAGCAATCTTGCTCGCGCCGCTTCTTTTGCATCGGAGTTTGCGTGATCGACCGCGCGGCATAGGCGCATGATGACCGCGACCATTCCTTCGCTCGCGAGTGCGAGATCAGCCAAGACCGTTTGCATCAAAGGCTGATCGGCAAGCTTTTTCTGGAACACTGTCCGATGCCGCGCATGATGCAGCGCCTGCGCGAGAGCCATTCGAACAATCCCGGCCGACGCGATCGCACAATCGATGCGCGTCAATTGCACCATTTCAAGGATGGTTCTGATCCCTGCGCCCTCCGCGCCGACGCGCAGTGCGTAGGCATCTTTGAATGTAACCTCTGACGAGGCGTTCGACTTGTTGCCGAGCTTCGGCTTGAGTCGCTCGAAATGCAGGCCGTTGACGCTGCCATCCGGACGAAAGCGCGGCACGAAAAAGCAAGTCAGTCCGGCATCGGCTTGAGCCAGAACGAGAAAGGCGTCGCACATGGGCGCCGACATAAACCATTTGGCGCCATCGACACGGTAGTGGTCGCTGGTCGCGGTCGCACGAGTGAGATTGGCGCGCACATCCGTGCCTCCCTGTCGCTCGGTCATGCCCATGCCAAGCGTCATTGCCGACTTTTCCGTCCATGGCCGGAAATTCGGATCGTAGTCGTGGCCGACGATCTTCGGCATCACCTTGGCCACGAACGCAGGATCGACCGAGAGTGCGCCGACCGAGGCGCGCGTCATCGTGATCGGACACATGTGACCGTTCTCGACCTGCGCGACCATGTAATAGCGGGCCGCACGCGCGACTTCGGCCGGCGCTCCCGCGCGTTGGCCATCGGCGCGCCATGTCATGTTGTGAAGGCCCGCTTTCATGCTTTCGGTCATGAAGCGGTGATAGGCCGGGTCGAATTCGGTGACCTCGCCGTTCAAACGCGGTGGATTTTCGTTGGCGGCCTTGGCGTCGGCGAACATCGTCGCACGGCCCCAATGCTTGCCGAAGGCCGACAGAATGGCTGCCGGCG
>JAFAQJ010000430.1 GCA_019246455.1 Pseudolabrys sp. | reverse complement strand
CGCGTTGCTGTCGAGCACGCCCGCGAGCACCAAGGGTTGGTTCGCGACGAAGCCGACCGTCGAACCGGCGATGCGGCCGAAGCCGGTGACGATGTTCTTGGCGTGCGCCTCGCCGATTTCGAAGAAGTCACTCTCATCGGCGGTTTTGAGGATCAGTTCCTTGATGTCGTAGGGCTTGTTCGGATTGTCGGGCACGAGGGTGTCGAGCGATTCATCGAGCCGGTCGAGCGGATCCTCGCTCGGCCAGTGCGGCACCCCCGCGTCGTTATTGGCGGGCAGGAAATCAATCAGCCGGCGCATCTGCAACAGACACTCGACGTCGTTCTCGAAGGCGCCGTCGGCGACGCCGGATTTGACGGTGTGAATCGAGGCGCCGCCCAGTTCCTCGGCCGTGACGACCTCATTGGTGACGGTCTTCACGACGTCGGGGCCGGTGACGAACATGTAGCTCGTGTCTTTCACCATGAAGATGAAATCGGTCATGGCCGGCGAATAGACGTCGCCGCCGGCGCACGGGCCCATAATGACGGAAATCTGCGGAACGACGCCCGAGGCGATGACGTTGCGTTTGAACACTTCGCCATAGCCGCCGAGCGCGGCGACGCCTTCCTGGATGCGCGCGCCGCCGGCGTCGAACAGGCCGATCACCGGCGCCCGCGCCCGCATCGCCATGTCCTGCACCTTGATGATCTTCTGGGCATGGGTTTCCGACAGCGAGCCGCCGAACACTGTGAAGTCCTTGGAGAACAGGTAGACCGCGCGGCCGTTGACCGTGCCCCAGCCGGTGACGACGCCATCGCCGGGGATCTTCTGCTTCTCCATGCCGAATTCGTTGGAGCGATGCTCGACGAACATGTCGAACTCCTCGAACGAGCCCTTATCGAGCAGCAATTCGATGCGCTCGCGCGCCGTCAATTTGCCGCGCTTGTGCTGCGCCTCGATGCGCTTGTCGCCGCCGCCGAGCCGCGCCTCGGCGCGCCGCGCCTCGAGTTTGTCGAGAATGTCCTTCATTCAAGCCTCAATCCGCCGCAACCGGCCTCGGCCAAACTACCCCTTCACATCCGTGTCGGCAAAGGCCCATACTTTCGGATGGGGGTTGGGGTCACGCCGGTTCAACAGGAGCACGCGCCTATGAGTACCGCCGCCGCCGCCAAGTCGCAGAATTCACCGCACACGCCGCGTCTCGCTACGCCCTCCGATCTCGGCGCCAATGCCGTCAAGGACATCTCCGGCGCGCTCAATGCACTGCTCGCCGACACTTTCGCGCTCTATCTCAAAACCAAGAATTTCCACTGGCATGTCAGCGGCCCGCATTTCCGCGATTACCATCTGCTGCTCGACGAGCAGAGCGAGCAGATCTTCGCGATGACCGACGTGCTCGCCGAGCGCGCCCGCAAGATCGGCGGCAACACGCTGCGCTCGATCGGCGACATCGCACGGCATCAGCGGCTCGCCGACAACGACGCCGAATATGTCGATCCGCAGGACATGCTGGCCGAATTGCGTGAAGACAATCAGCGTCTAGTTGCCGCGATGCGCGAGACGCACGACGTGTGCGACGAGCACGGCGACGTCGCGACCACGAGCCAGCTCGAAGTCTATATCGATGAGACCGAGCGGCGCGTCTGGTTCCTGTACGAAGCGAGCCGGCGCGGCAGCCCGACCGGACAGTAGCGGATTTAGGAGTCGCCGTCCTTGAACGGCGGCTCGCTCCCCTCGGGCACGCCCTGATCGGCCATTGCCAGCAGCATCGCGATGCAAATGTAGGTGCCGGCGACCGCGGTGAGATCGACGACCTGCTGCTCGCCGAGAATCGATCTGGCGCGCGTGAAGGTGTCGTCGGACACCTTGTGCTTGGTCGTCAGTTCGGTGACGAAATCATAGGTGATGGCCTCCTCCGGCGGCATGTTGGCGGGCCGCTTGTTCTGTTTGAGTTCGGCGATGATCGCTTCCGACAGCCCCGCTTTGATGGCGATCGGCACGTGCGCGAACCATTCGACCTGCGAGCGCCATTGCCGGCCGACGATCAGGATGACGAATTCGTTCAGCCGCAGCGGCAGCGAAGTCTGCCAGCGCAAGTAATAGAGCAGATCGAACATCTTCTGGCCGAACACCGGCGAGCGCAGCATCGGATTGTAGGGGCCGCCGAGGCCGACGCTCGACACTTTCAGGATAGCCTCGGCGAGCGGTTTCTGCGCGTCGGTCAGCTGCTCCATTGTGAGCACGGGGAAACGCGGCGGCTTCGTCGTCATCGGCGGTCTCCCTGCAATCACGGCGGTTGCCCGCGTTTTACCTCGTCTTGGATGGTAAACGAATTGATGCCGGAATATCGCGATTTCGGCGCGCAATTGACGATTTTCGCGCCCGTTTTTTTGAGGGGTGCCGCATAAGGTGCGCGGCCAACAGGGCACTGCGCTGCGCGACCTTCCAATAACGAGGCAGCGGCGCACGACAGGGATGGCGTTGATGAGTGATATCGTGCTTTCCGCCGGCGCACGTTCGAGCGTGCTCGCGCTCCAAGGCATCTCGCAGCAGATGTCGCAGTTTCAGTTGCGGCTGTCGACCGGCAAGAAGGTCAACAGCGCGCTGGATAATCCACAATCCTATTTCACTTCGGCCGCGCTCGATCAGCAGGCGTCCGATCTCAGCGGCTTGCTCGACAGCATCACCAATGTGCAGGGCGCGATCAGCGCCGCCAATAACGGCATCTCCTCGATCGAGTCGCTGGTGACCGACGCGAAAACTCTGGCGAATTCGGCGCTCGCGTCGAGCGACCCGGCAACCAAAGCGGCTTACGCCTCGCAGTACAACGACCTCGTCACGCAGATCAACAATCTCGCGGTGGACTCCGGCTTCAACGGCGCCAATCTTTTGACCAGCGGCTCGATCACTGCCAATTTCAACGCGAATGGCACGTCGAACTATACGGTCTCCGGCGTCGACGCGAGCGCAAGCGGGCTTGGCATCTCGACCGTCACCGATTTTTCCAATCCCACCGAGGTCAATAATGCGCTGTCGCAGACCGGCGCGGCACTCGACAGCCTGCGCGGCATGTCCTCGACCTTCTCGACCGCGGATACGGTGCTGGCGGTACGCCAGGACTTCACCAAATCGATGGTGAGCTTCTTGAACGGCGCCTCGAGCGGTCTGACCGCGAGCGATAGTAACGCCGACGGCGCCGCCCTGCTTGCATTGCAGACCCGCCAGCAGATCGCGCAGACCGCGCTGACTTTCACCTCGAACGCCGATTCTAACGTCTTGCGGCTGTTCGGTCTGTCGCGACAGACTTTCGGCTAAGACTTCAAGGCTAACTGAGCGCCAGCACGGCGCCCGCCGCGTCAAATTCGGCGCGACGGGCGTCGCGCCGCGCCATCGCTATCTCGTCACGGCCCCACATTTCCATATTCCAGTCTTCGTCGACATGGGCAGCCGCCCAAGCTTGATCGGCGCTCAAGGCCCCGCGCGCGAGCGCGAGCGCAATCAGCGCCGAGCCTGTCAGCGTCGTCACGCTCGATAGCGCGCCAAGACGCCACGGATCGGCCGGTATGGCGCGTGCGGCGGACGCGACCACTTCGTGTGGCTGCGCGACATGGACGACGCCTTCGCCCAGCACGAAGCGCGCGCCCAGCTCGTTGCGGGCAAAATCCAGCAATGGGTCCCAGTGCTTCGCCTGCCGCTCGATCAGGCCTTGCGGCGTATCGGCGCGATAAAAGACCAAATCGGTGCCGAGATAGTGCGCGATCTCTTCGGCGACAGGACGCGGCTGGTCGACAACCGCGTCGATGATTGCATTGGCGAGCCTTGTCAGCGGCATGCGCGCCGGATCGATCACCTCGCGCTGCGCCTCCCACTCCTGCGCGAGCTTTTCGGCGAGCGCACGGGTCGGCGCGACGAGCGTGCGTCGAGCCGGCGTCTTGACGGCCTTGCCATCGAGACGAACCGCAAAGCCGGCGCCTTCCGGCGCGACCGCGGCGCTCTTGAAGAAGCGCTTGCGCAATTGGGGACGCAGGCTGCGCCGCGCCGCTTCGCCCGGGTCGCGCGGGTCTTTGGCGTAGATCTCGTCGAAAATGTCACGCATCTGGACTACGCCTCGGTCAAGCGCAGCTCTTCCGAGGTGTCGCGTAAGCGCTGCGCGAGCAGCTTGGCGATGTTGACGACAATCTGTTGAGCGATATGCGGATGCTCGCGCTTGAGCGTCCGGAAGGCCGTTTCGCTCAGCACGTAAGCCTCGATGGCGGTGTCGGTATGAATGTCGGCCGAACGCGGCCCGCCATCGAGCAAACCCATTTCTCCGACCGTGCAGCCAGCACCGAGATTAGCGAGCCGGCGGCCGCCATGCGCGGACGGCACGCGAATACTGACCGTGCCGCGCTTGATGATCCAGAGCCGGTCAGAGGCATCGCCGGCGCGGCATAGCATCGTCCCCTCGGGATAATTTTCGACGTCGAGAACCGCGGCCAGACTCGACACATCTTGCGCCTTCAAGCCATCGGCGAGATTGCTGGCGGCGAGCTCGACCTCGGCGAGGATGTGATCGCCGGCCTGGGCGCGGATCAGGCGTTCCTCGGCCCATTCGAGCGCCGTGTCGCGATCGGCAAAGAGCCGGATTTCCTGTTTCCCGGCGCCTTCGGTAGCGATGCGATGCAGCGCGGTCTTAAGTGCGCAGAACACCAGTTGCTTGCCGTTGTCGCGCAGCCGTTTGGCGATCTGCTGCAGCGTCGCGGCGCCGGACGTGTCGATATCGGCGACACGGGCCATGTCGAGGATCACGATATCGGCGCGGCTCTTGAGGTCGCGCAATTCCTCCCGCAAGTCTTCCGTGTTGCCAAAAAACAGGACGCCCTGGAGCCGCAGCATGACGATGCGTCCGCCGTGTTGCTGCAGCACTTCCGATTGGGCGCGCGAACGCACGCGCTTCGAGCGCACGTCCTGGCCGCTTAGTCTCTGTCCGACCACCGGGCGGCTCATGCGGGCGATGAAAATCAGGCACGACAGGACGATGCCGACCCCCGCTCCGATCACCGGCTGGCCGAGCACGGTGGCCGCCATTACGGTGAGCACGACAAGGCTATCAAGCAGCGCATGGCCGCGGCCGCTGCGTTGTCCGGGCGCCACGGCCTCACGCGCCAGCTGAAATATCCAACGATCGACCAGGCGCAGCGATACGACGGTCAGGATGGCCGCCAAGGTCACGAGCGGCGTCGAGAATATGATGCTTGGGACCAGCAGCGTGCCGGCCAGCAAGGTCAGCGCGCTGACGATCGTCGATACGCGACTGCGTCCGCCCGCGAGAAAATTCGACGATGTGAGCGACAGGGATGTCGATACCATGAGACCGCCCGACAACGCCGAGGTCAGGCTGGCGATGCCCTGCCCGATCAGATCGCGGCGCGGGTAAGTTTTGATGTCGGCCAACTGCTGCGCCAGCCGCAGCGTCAGAAAGGTATCGAGCGTGCCGACCAAAGCGAGAATG
>JAFAQJ010000320.1 GCA_019246455.1 Pseudolabrys sp. | reverse complement strand
CGAAGCCAATCAGTTTGCCGTCCGGCGCATGGATCGGATTGAAGATGACGTAGGCCCAGAACCGTGAGCCGTCCCGGCGGACACGCCAGCCTTCGGTCTCGAATGTGCCGTTGGCCGCGGCGGCTTCCAGCGCGCGCCGAGGAACGTCGGCGGCGAGATCGTCTTTGGTGTAGAGGCAGGAAAAATTGCGCCCGACAATCTCGTCGGCGCTATAGCCTTCGAACCGTTCCGCGCCAGGATTCCAGGTCAGCACGATCCCGTTCGGATCGAGCATATAGACCGCATAGTCGGTGATGGCTTCGATCAAAAGCCGCGAGCGCCCTTCGGGCGTCAACGAGTCGGTAAAACTCGACGACTTCATGTCCCCTGCCAACCACGCAATACGTTCTAGGCCCCTTGCCGCACCAACGCCGGCAAAGACCAGACGTTCCAATGCGCTAGAAACCGGATCGGTTCCCTGGCGCTGTTATTTCAGGTGTTTGGCAAGAAATGCGGCGGTCCGCCGACCAGCGATTTCCGCGCTGGGGGCGTGAAAATTCGGCCGGTCGCTGTTGGAGAAAGCGTGTCCGGCATTGTCATAAACGTGGATTTCGACCTCCGGCCGCTTGTTTCGGATGGTTTCGACATCCGCCATCGAGATCGACGGGTCGGTCGCGCCAAAATGGAGCATCGCCGGAATTTTGGGCTTCTCGTCCGCGTACTTCGCAATCATGCCGCCATAGTAGCCTACCGCCGCCTTGAGACCGTTGAGCCTGGTCGCGGCGAGAAACGCGATTGAGCCGCCGAGGCAGAAGCCGACGATGCCGACCGGTCCGATGTTTTTGACCTCGTCGATCGCCGCCTGGGTGTCGCGCAGGAACGCGGCCATGTCGGGATTGGCGATGAACTTGCGAGCCTCGGCGACTTCTTCGGGCGAGTAGCCGCTCTCGAAATTCTTTTTGGTGCGGTCGAAGAGCGCCGGCGCGATCGCCACGTAACCTTGTGCCGCGAAGTCGTCGCAGGTTTTGCGAATGTTGGCGTTGACGCCGAAGATTTCCTGAATGACGACGATGGCGCCTTTCGGCTGGCCGGCTGGATCGGCGCGATAGCCGCCGAGCATGAACTTGTCGGCGGCGGTCAACGTCACGTGCTTGCCCACGGGATCCTCCTTGAACGCAATACTTCCCCCGGCGCGGTCTTAGCACAGGCGCTAGCGCGCCGTCAGGCCGAACGCTTGCGCCAGCAGTTCGTAGGATCGCTTGCGCGCGCCGTGATCGAAGACCATCGTCGTCACCATCACTTCGTCGGCTTTGGTCGCTTCGATCAACGGCGTGAGCTTCGCGCGCACCGTCTGCGGCGAACCGACCGACATCTTGGCGCGGTTCTTTGCGATCACTGCGTTTTCGGCCGGCGAAAACGGATAGGCAGCGGCTTCGTCGGGCGAGGCGAGCGGCAGGTATTCGCCTTTGTTGCGGCGGACGATGTTGAGGTCGACGGTTCTCGCGAGCCGGTCAGCTTCGTCGTCGGTGTCGGCGCACACCACCGCGGTGCCAAGGATCGCATAGGGCGCCGGGTGCTCCGGCGACGGCTTGAAGTTGTCGCGATAGAGCCGCATCGCCTCGTCGGCGGGAAACGTCGCGAAGTGGTGCGCGAACGAGAACGCCGCGCCGATCTGCGCGGCGAGTTGCGCGCTGTAGTCGGACGAGCCGAGCAGGTAAATCGGCGGCAGCGGCGTCTCGGCCGGCATCGCGCGTACATTGTGAAACGGATGCCCGGCCGGAAAAGCACGGCGTTCGATCGCCATCAGTTCCGAGAAGCGTTCGAGGAAGTCATCTTCGTCGCTGATGCCCTGGCGCCGCCGCAGCGCGTAGGACGTCGCCGGGTCAGTGCCCGGCGCGCGCCCCAGACCGAGATCGATACGGCCGGGATAGAGCGCCTCCAGCATCTTGAAGCGCTCGGCGACCATCAGCGGCGCGTGGTTGGGTAGCATCACGCCGCCGGCGCCGATCCGCATGTGTTTCGTCACCGCGGCGAGCTGGCCGATCATCAGGTCCGGCGCCGAGGCCGCGATCGAAGGCAGGTTATGATGCTCGGCGGTCCAGTAGCGCGTAAAGCCGAGGGCGTCGCAGAAGGGCGCAAGATCGAGCGAGTTGCGCAGCGCCTGCGCGCCGGTCGAGCCGGCAGCAACCGGCGACAGATCGAGAACGGATAACGGCACCATGCGTTCATCATCGGGAGCCGGGACGCCCACCGCAAGGGTGGGACAGGTAAGGTGCTTGACGCTGGCGTGATTTGTCGTGTCGCATGGCGTCGTTATGATGGCGGCGCAGCGGAGATAGCGAATGCCGACCTTGAGCGAGTGGAAGGTGCCGCAGTCCGTTCAGCCGCGGGCCGCCGACTACAAATACGACCTCGAGCAGGCGCTGACCTCGGTGGTCGGGCTGCATTCGATCGTGCCGCAGGACGCCTTCACCGCCGACACGCTCGGGGTCGAGCGCGCCGGCAACGGCGTCGTCATCGATGACGGCCTCGTCCTCACCATCGGCTATCTCATTACCGAGGCTGAGACGATCTGGCTGCACCGTTTCGATGGCCGCGTCGTGCCCGGTCATGCGCTCGGCATCGATCCGGAGACTGGATTTGGCCTCGTTCAGGCGCTCGACAGGCTCGATCTGCCGGCGCTCAAGATCGGCTCGTCTGACGCGCTCAAGGTCAACGACAAGATCGTGCTGGGCGGCGCCGGCGGGCGCACCCACTCGGTGGCCGCGCAAATCGCTGCCAAGCAGGAATTCGCCGGCTATTGGGAATACGTGCTGGACGAGGCGATCTTTACGGCGCCCGCCCATCCCAAGTGGGGCGGCACCGCCGTCATCGGCCCCAAGGGCGATCTCATCGGCATCGGCTCGCTGCAGTTCGATCAGCCGCGCCCGAGCGGAAAAAGCGAG
>JAFAQJ010000096.1 GCA_019246455.1 Pseudolabrys sp. | reverse complement strand
CCCAGCTCGAGAACTCCATCGTCTTGAAGATCTCTTCCTCATGGCCGATCACAAAGCCGGCATCGATAAGCGCCGCGCGCCATTCGTCCATCGTCCACGCCCGCAGATGGCTCGGGTCGCGGAATCGTTCAAACGCATTAACGTAGTCGCCGACCGCGCCCTTCGGCACGACATTGTCCACGACCGCAAGCACGCCGTCTTTAGTCAATACGCGATGGCATTCGCGCAGAAACAGCGGAATGCTGTCGAAGTGATGCGGCGCGATGCGGCAGGTCACGAGCTCGAAACTGCCATCCTCGAAGGGCAGGGCTTCCGCTTTGGCGTAGGCGGTGCGCACGTTGGCGAGGCTGCGTTTGTCGGCCTCGCCGCGTACCATCGACAGCATCTCGTCGGTGATATCGGTCGCCCAGACCCGAGCGACATGTGGCGAGAACGTGTAAGCGACATGGCCGCCGCCGGTGGCGACGTCAAGCATACGCCAGGTCTTTTGGGGCTGCACCAGCTCGACCAGCCGCTCGAGGCTTTTGCCCTTGGCGTGCGGGGCGCTGGTGAGATAGCTCGCGGCTATCTTGCCGAATTGTTCTTGAACGAGGGTCTTGGACATAAGGCTTCCTGACTTCCGGCCTCTTGAGAGAGGCGGCACTATACGAAAAAAAAGACCCCGCGTCTTTCGACGCGGGGCCGGATGTTGAAGTGTTGCCGTCTTAGTGGACGATCATCCACGTGAAGACGTTGGCCTGCAGCATCACCAGGACGCCGACGAGGCACGCCAGCACGATCGAGTGGCCGAACACGAAGCGCAAGATCGTGCCTTCGTGGCCGAACCAGTTGGTGGCGGTCGAGGCGACGACGATCGATTGGGCGTCAATCATCTTGCCCATGACGCCACCCGACGAGTTCGCTGCGCCCATCAGGATCGGCGAGAGGCCGAGCTGTTCGGACGTGATCTTCTGCAGGTTGCCGAACAGGATGTTCGACGCGGTGTCGGAGCCCGTCAGCGCCACGCCCAACCAACCAAGTAGCGTGCCGAAGAAGGGATAGAGCACGCCGGTTGCCGCGAAGGCGAGGCCGAGAGTGGCGTCGATGCCCGACAGGCGGGTCAGCGTGCCTATCGCGAGCATCGCCGAGATCGTCAGCAGCGAATAGGCGCAGACTTTAATGGTCTTGCCGTATTCAGTGACGATCTTGGCCGGCGAGAAGCCCATGATCAGGCCGGAGATGATCGCAGCGATCAACATGCCGGAACCTGTGTAGGACAGCCATGTGAACGAGAACACGGCGCCTTCGGGCGTCGGCTTGGCCGCGACGGGCGCGACTTTGTTGATCATGTTGTGGAGGTCCGGCACCGGGTAATTCCAGGTGGCCCACGGGTTGACCGCGAACTTGAACGCGTTGGTGCCCCAGATCAACAGGATCACGCAGACGATGATCCACGGCAGCAGCGACATCCACATTTCGCCGGATGATACCGACTTCATCGGCTTGGGCCTTGGCATCGTCGACGCGGACTCATCCTTGCCGCGCAGTGCCGCCGAGGTCCAGAGTTCCTTCGGCTGCCAAACCTTGAGGAACAGGATGAGGCAGGCCATCGAGACCAGCGAAGCGCCAATATCGACGATCCACGGATTGACGAAGTTCGAGATCAGGAATTGCGGGATCGCAAATGAGACGCCGGTAACCAGAATGGCCGGCCAGACGCCTTTCATACCTTTCCAGCCCGCGAACGCCCAGATCAGCCAGAACGGTACGATCAGTGAGAAGAACGGCAGCTGACGGCCGACCATCGCGCCGAGCAGGAACGGGTCGATGCCGGTGACGCTGGCGAGACCGGCGATCGGCGTACCGAGCGCACCGTAGGCGACCGGCGCGGTGTTGGCGATCAGCGAGAGGCCCGACGCCGCGAGCGGCGAGAAGCCGAGGCCGATCAGGATCGCACCAGTGACGGCAACGGGCGTACCGAAGCCGGAGGCGCCCTCAAAGAACGCGCCGAACGAGAAGGCGATCAGCAAAAGCTGCAAGCGACGGTCGGTGGTGACACCGCCGATCGTATTCTGCAACGTCTCGAATGCGCCTTTCTCCACCGTGAGCCGGTAGAGGAAAATGACGTTGAGCCCGATCCAGCCGATCGGGAAGAAGCCCGTGATCGCGCCGAGAATCGTCGCGCGGATCGACATGCCGGCCGGCATCGTAAAGATGAGAATTGCAACGAGGTTCGCGACAATCAGCGCGATGACCGCGGCGATGTGCGCCTTGACCTTATTCGACGCGATCAAGACGAGCAGCGTCACGACCGGCAAGGCCGCCGCTATCGTCGATAGCGCCTGATTGTTGAATGGATTGTAGACTTGATTCCACATCAGCCCCTCCCCAGGGTTTCGTACCGTTCTTATGGGGGCAATTTGTAATCGGATACCGGGCGGACGGGAAGCGTGGAATACAATATGCCCATCGTTGTGCATAAGCGAACGCAGGCTTTATTCCCGCACCGCAGCGATTTTTCCGGACAGGCTTGAAGTTTGAGGAAAACGGGCGGCTAGCGGTCGTTGCGGCGGTCACCCTCGTTGAGATCGTCATAGCCGTGCCGATGGCTGTAAAACGCCAATGCCATCAGGCCGCAGCCGATCAGCAGGGAGAACAACACGCCACAGATCAGCGCGGCGTAGCCCGAGGCGGGCAGGGGTTCGCCGTCGAGCGCCGTCCAGGCATAGACCGCGAACCAGATCGAGATCACGAGCAGCGCACCGAGTGCGGCGACCAAGAACCACTTCATAGGCTGAATATAGGAGGTACCGGTGTCGCGCGGTAGCGCTGTCCGGAATTTCGCGATCAGGACTTGATGATCGGCTCGACGATGTCGGCGTTCTTGCCGCGTTTCGAACGCGCCGGTGTTTCAGTGCTGTCTGAGACGCGCGCGGGCTCCTCAATCTGTCCGCCGCGGCGCAACGCCGTCCGCAGCGAGGCCACTTCGCTTTGCAGCCGAGAATTATCCTTGCGCGCCGCCTCGAGCGCGCCTTCGACCACAGCGCGCTCCATGCGTTCGCGCTGCAGCGAGGCGTTGAGGTCCTCGACGCGCTTTTCAATGTTGGTGCGGCTCACCTGAATATCGGCTTCGAGATGGCCGACGCGTTCCATCAATTGCTGGGTCCGTTCTTCGCTGCGGGACAGCGCAGTTTCGCGCGATTTGAGGGTTTTGCTCAGGACGTTGGTGCGTTCGACCAGAGTGGCGCGCGACTGTTCGAGATCCTTGATCTGACGCTCGCGTGCCTCGTGCGTGGTCTCGATCTGCGCCAGGCGCTTTTCAGCATTATTGCGTGAAATTGTCGCCTCGACTGCCTTGCGATCGAAACCGCGCACTTCTTCGGTTCGCGCGATCAGGTTCTGACGCGCTTCGGCAAGCAGTTTCTCGGCGGTTGCGGCGCGCGACTGCAATGCATCGAGGCGCATATTGAGGCTATTGTGCTCCGCCTGGTGCTGGTCACGCATATCGTCAAGCGCCGCGGCGAGGCGGCCGCGCTCGGCATGAGCCTCGGCGAAATTGGTTTCGACCTTGCCGAGCTGGGCCCGTGTCGCGGTCAACGTGTTTTCGCTTTCGGTCAGGCGGCGGGTGAGGCGGGCTGTCTCATTGACGGCCTGCTCGCAGGCGCTTTGCAGCGTGCGTTTCTCGTCTTCAAGCAAGGTCAGGCGCTCGCGCGCCGCGGCCAATTCCCCCTCGATCGCGATGGCGCGCTTTTCCGCGTTGTCGAGCTGCTCCGTGAGCATGCGTTTATTGTCGGTCAACGTCCGCCGTTGCGTGCTCTCGAAGGAAAACTGACGCTCGAGCTCCGCGATCTGTGCGAGCTGGCTTGAAATCTGATTATTGAGCTCGCCGCGATTACTTTCCAACGTGCGCGAGGCTTCTCGGGCCAATTCGAGATCTTCGCGCAGCCGGCTGTTCTCGGTTTCGAGCAACGTGGCGCGCTTTTCGATTTGATAGAATTCGGTGCGCAATGTCTCATAAGCGGCGCGGCTCTCGGCCAGCAGCGCCTTGAGGCTGATATTCTGGGATTTCTCCTCCTCGAGCGAGCGCAGCGTATTGTTGAAGGGCGTGACGATCTTGTCGAACGCGCTCTTGAGTTCGTCGAGCTCGCCGATCTTGCGGCCCGTGTCGAACAACAGGTTGCGCAAAGCCTCGTTTTCCTCGCCCATGCGCGAGCCGACCGAGGAATAATGTTCGGGCGAGGCAGCTTCGGATTCGGCGGGGCGCTTAGCGGGATGACGCGAACCTCTGTCGGCGCGGGGGTCGCTCCCCTTAAGGCCGAACAAATCAGACAATTTACTCATCAGCCCACGGCCTCCCCAGCCGCCACGCAACACACGCGATCTCAGCCCAGTAAGCGGTTACGATATTACAGCTTTCCGTCAATGGAAATGAGACAATGCTTTCTCATAGGTGTCATTCCGCTTGATGTGACAAAAATTCATCGCCTGAATGCGACTTTCGTTGAGGCGCTGAACCTCACCGGCGATTAATTCGAAGCCGACTCCAGTGCGCGCGGACTGACGAAGCGATCGAGCCGTCCGGAGCGCGCGTGCAACTTGCTCCACCCATCGAACGCAAAATCGATGATCGCCAGCCCCGAGGTCGGCAGTTCCTCGCGTAGCCGCTCTCGGATTTCAACATCGCCTGAGGCGATCAGCATGATTGCCAACTCATGCAGCCCGGGATTATGCCCGACCACCACAATCGATTTCGCAGCCGCCGGCGCGCTCCGCACGACCTCAAACAATGTCCCAGCTGAGGCGTCATAAATGCGCTGATCGCTGTTGATTTCAGGTGCCGGGCGCAAGGGGGCCGCCGCCAAAGCCCAAGTCTGCGCTGTGCGAGCGGCCGGCGAAACCAAAGCGCGCTCGGGGGCGAGATCGTGACGCGCGAGATAGACGCCCATGCGCGCCGCATCGCTGCGGCCGCGTTCGGCAAGCGGGCGATCGAAGTCCCGGCCGCCCGGTTGCAATTTCTCGGCCTTGGAATGGCGAAACAAGAGCAATCGGCGCATGTGGACTGTTCAGCAGGAGGAAGCGTCGATTTTCAGGCGGGTTCAGTCTAGCATGGTTGCCGTCGGCCCGATGCGGCCAAAAATCACAAGATGTCCATGTCGAGCGAACCACGCACCGATACAACCTGGTACGAGGCGACCGCGGTCGCGAGGCCGACGCGGCCGCGCCTGACGTTCGACCTCGACGTCGACGTCTGCGTCGTCGGTGCGGGGCTCGCCGGACTGACGACCGCGCGCGAGATTGCGGGGCGTGGCTGGTCGGTGGCGGTGATCGAGGCCAACCGGGTCGGTTGGGCGGCATCGGGGCGCAATACCGGCTTCGTGCTGCCGGGATATTCCGAGGACGTCGACAACATCGTCGAGCGCATCGGCCTCGATCATGCCAAGCAATTGTGGGCGTTGTCGGAAGCGGGACTGCTGTATGTGCGCGAGACTATCCGCGCGACAAAAATGCCGGGCGTCGAGCCAGTCGAAGGCTGGCTGCAAGTCTCCAAAATCGACAATGAAAAAGAAGTGCTCTCCGATGTCGAGCGCTTGCGTTGGATCGGCGCCGACGTCGAGGCCTGGCCGGGCGATCGGGTGCGCGAAACGTTGCCAAGTGCCCGTTATTTCAGCGCGATGCATTTCCCTCGTGCGTTCCACATCCACCCGCTTAATTACACGCTCGGCCTCGCTGCTGTGGCCGAAACGGCGGGTGTCCGGATTTTCGAGGAGACCCCGGCGTTGTCGATCGATCCGGCCGGTGTGCGAAAGCGCGTGCAGACGGGATCGGCCATGGTACGCGCGGCGCATGTCGTGCTGGCCGGCAATGTGCATCTGGGTTCACTGATGCCGAGGCTGGCGGCGACCCTTTTGCCGGTCACGGCCTATGCGATGGTGACGGAACCGATCGAAGGGCTGCATGAGATTATCCAGTATGCAGGAGCTGTGAGCGATGGCGGACGCGGTGCCAATCATTACCGCATCGTCGACGGCAATCGCCTGTTATGGAATTCCGGCGTGACAATGTGGCAAGGCGAGCCGCGCCGTTTCGCACGCGCGCTGGCGGGGAATGTGCACCGCATCTTTCCGCAGATCGAACGAGTCGACGTCGCGCACGTTTGGTCCGGCACGCTCGGCCGTGCCGTACACCGCATGCCGCAGATCGGCGAAATCCAACGCGGGCTTTGGGTGGTGAGTGCGTTTGGCGGCCATGGTCTCAACACCACCGCGCTCGCCGGGGATCTCGTCGCGCGCGGCATCGTCGAGAACGATCAGACCTGGCGGCTGTTCGCGCCATACGAATTGGTTTGGGCCGGCGGGAACCTCGGCCGCGTCGTTGCGCAAACGGTTTATTCGGGTTCACGGCACGTCGCGGCAACGCGGGAAGCGCTGGCGCGCTATCGCGAACGGGCCCGCGCCGAGGCTAAGAAACGCAAACGCCGCAAAGCCGCCGCCGCGAAAGCCGCGGACAAAGCGACGGCGCGTCCGGCGCGCAATTCGCGGCGACAAAACCGCGAATAGCATTATACGGCCGACGTTTTTACCGTCCTTCGCGCCGCGCCATGAACGCCAAACGTTCGAACAAATGGACATCCTGCTCGTTCTTGAGCAGCGCGCCGTGCAGCGGCGGGATTAGTTTTTTCGGATCGCGTTCGCGCAACGTCTCGGGCCCGATGTCTTCGACCATCAGCAGCTTGAGCCAGTCGAGCAATTCCGATGTTGATGGTTTCTTCTTCAGACCGGGCACTTCGCGGATTTCGTAGAACAGTCGCAACGCCTCCGACACCAGCCGCTGCTTGATGCCGGGGAAGTGCACTTCGATGATCGCCTTCATCGTGTCGGCGTCGGGAAAGCGGATGTAGTGGAAGAAGCAGCGGCGCAGGAATGCGTCCGGCAGCTCTTTCTCGTTGTTCGAGGTAATCACGACGATGGGACGGCGTCGCGCCTTTACAGTTTCCCTGGTTTCGTAGACGAAGAACTCCATGCGATCGAGTTCCTGCAACAGGTCGTTGGGGAATTCGATGTCGGCTTTATCGATCTCGTCGATCAGCAGGACCGGGCGCTCGTCGGCGACGAAGGCGTCCCACAATTTTCCGCGCTTGATGTAGTTGCGGATATCCTTGACGCGCTCGTCACCAAGCTGGCTGTCGCGCAGGCGCGATACGGCATCATATTCGTAGAGGCCCTGCTGCGCCTTGGTGGTGGATTTCACATGCCATTCGAGTAGGGGCGCGCCGATGCTCTTGGCGATCTCGAGGGCCAATACGGTCTTGCCGGTCCCGGGCTCGCCTTTGACCAGCAGTGGCCGCTCGAGCGTGATGGCGGCATTGACGGCGACCTTAAGATCGTCGGTCGCGACATAGGCTTCAGTGCCTTCAAAACGCATGAAATTCCTCACTTTTCCGGCTTCGACACTAAGGAGCGGACGGGTCGCGCACAAGCCGACCTTTCTCGCGGCTTAGTGATCGCGGCGTGAGGCCATTGTGAGAGCTGCTTGTCTCGCGGGCGCGTATATCCAGCGCCACATAACGATCCGTAGAGGGGATGACCCAATGCTCAATCGCCGACATTTGTTAAGCGCCGGAGTAGCGGCGTTG
>JAFAQJ010000357.1 GCA_019246455.1 Pseudolabrys sp. | reverse complement strand
AAGCGCGCCGAGGGGGCGAAATCCGAAGGGTGTGAGGACTTGCGAAGTGAGGGGCTGTGCGCGGCCGCGCATGTAGGCCAGGGGGCAGATTTCGATGATGTCGTTTTCCATGTAGCGCTTGACCTGATCTGGCTCCATCATGTCGTTGAGCGCATCGAACAGCGGACGCAGGTAGGGATTGACCTTGGCGGCGATGTCGCCGGGCAGGAAGCCGAGCCGCTCGCCGGCCTCGACCGCCGGGCGCGACAGGATGATGCGGTCGACTTCCTTGCGCTCGAACAGTTGCACGGCTTGGGCGACCGCGAGCCAGGTTTTGCCGGTGCCGGCCGGGCCGGTGCCGATGACAAGTGAATGGCGCTTGAGTGCGCGGATATAGCCGTCCTGCGCCGCGGTGCGGGCGCGCACCGGGCGCTTGCGCAGGTTGATTTCCTCGAACGCGGGACGCGGCGCAGCCGGATCGAAATCGAACAGCGAGCCTTGCGCGATCGCCTGACGGATCGCGCCTTCGACGTCGCCTTGCGAGACGTCGCCGCCTTGCTTGAGGCGGTCGTATAAACCTTCGAGGACGCGGCGCGCCTGTTCGACGCCGCCGCGGGAGCCTTCCAGCGTGACGTGATTGCCGCGGCTATCGGCGACGACGCCGAGGCGACGTTCGATCAGCGCCAGATTTTGCCCGTATTGCCCGAACAGCACGGAAGCGAACCGGTTGTCGTCGAACGCGAGCACAGTCTGGGTGGTCGCGGTGTCTTCGGACGTGGCGGCTGGCGGCAGCGGCGGTTCTTTGGTGCGCAAAGGCGTTCAGGCTCCAGCTTCGGCGAGATCTCGGGTTGCGCGAGCATTGACGATCTCGCCATGCAGGCTGTTGGCGCCCAGCCGGGTGATGGCGACCGGCACGATCTCGCCGATCATCGCCTCGTCCGCCATCACGTGAACCGCCTGCAAATATGGGGAGCGGCCGACCAATTGGCCATCCAGCCGGCCCGGCTTTTCCAACAGAACATCGAGGGTTTGGCCGACAAAACTGCCGTTGAAGACGTTCTGCCGGCGGGTGATGAGGTCCTGCAGACGATAGAGCCGCTCGGTCTTGTCAGTGTCGGGAACCTGGCTGGCCATTTCAGCCGCCGGAGTTCCCGGACGCGGCGAATAGTTGAAGGTGTAGGCGCCAGCAAAACCGACTGCGTCGACCAGCGACAAGGTGTCGGCGAAGTCGGCTTCGGTCTCGCCGGGAAAGCCGACGATGAAGTCCGAGGTGAAGGCAATATCGGCGCGCGCGGCGCGCAGCTTGTCGATCACGCGCAGGTAGCCGGCACGCGTGTGCCCACGATTCATCGCGGCAAGGATCCCATCGGAGCCGGACTGCACCGGCAGATGCACCATCGGCATCAGCGCCGGCAGATCGCGGTGCGCTTCGATCAGTGCGTCGTCCATGTCGGTCGGATGACTCGTCGTGTAGCGCAGCCGCGCAATGCCCGGAACTTCGGCGAGGCGATAGAGCAGTTTGCCGAGCGACCAGTCGCGCCCGTCAGGGCCCTTGCCATGATAGGCGTTGACGTTCTGTCCGATCAGCGTGACCTCGCGCACGCCGGCCTCGGCGAGGCGCGCGACGTCGGCCGCGATTTTCTCGACTGGCCGGGAAATCTCCATGCCGCGCGTGTAAGGCACGACACAGAAGGTGCAGAACTTGTCGCAGCCTTCCTGTACGGTGACGAACGCCGAAATGCCGCGCGCGTGGATCGCGTGCCGCGACGGCGCCGCGAGCGCATCGAACTTGTCTTCGGCCGGAAATTCGGTGTCGACAATCTTTTCGCCGCGCGCGGCGCGATCGAGCAATTCCGGCAGCTGATGGTAATTTTGCGAACCGACGATCACATCGACCGCCGGCGCGCGCCGCATGATCTCCTTGCCCTCGGCTTGCGCGACGCAACCGGCCACCGCGATCAGCATCGGGCGGCCATCACGCGCGGCTTCGTCCTTGAGGAGCCGCAGCTTGCCGAGCTCGGAATAGATCTTCTCTGCAGCGCGCTCACGGATGTTGCAGGTGTTGAGGATGACAAGATCGGCGCCGTCCGGAGTCCCGGTTTCGGCGTAGCCCAAAGGCGTCAGCATGTCCGCCATACGATCGGAATCGTAGACGTTCATCTGGCAACCGAATGATTTGACGTGGAGCTTGCGCGTTCCGTTCACTGGCCGCTCAATGTCGCTTCCGATTTCAATCTACTCGCTCGCGCCCGGCTTGTCGTCGGCCGACAGGCCATTGATTCCACTACAGTTTCATGACGGCCACGCCGGGCCGCTTCTTTAGCGGCTTTGCCGGAAAAATGCGACTCACGCCGCTTGGCCGCGCAACGCCGCGATCATCATGGTGCGTACGTTTTTTTCCAGCGTGCGCGCCATTTCCTTGCGATCGGCTTCCGCCGTGGCTGGAGCCGGCGCGCCGAAGCTCACGACCGCGTCGACCGCGCCGTCGCGCATGAAGCGCGCCATGTGCGGAAAAAAATCGAGGTCGCCGTACCAGGCAACGAGCGGGCGGCGAATGCGGCCCATCGGCAATCCATTCTGTCCGACGTAAGTCATCGCCATCGGCTGTAGCAGCACTTCGCCAAGCCCGGCCTCAAGGCACGCGCTCTCGATCGCACCAATCAGCGCCGAGCGGAACGGCAGCACGCGGTTGCCATCGCTCGACGTGCCTTCGGCAAACAGCACGACCGGGTGGTTTTCGCTCAGGCGTAGTCCGATCTCGGAGACCGTCGCCGCGGTCTGCTGGCGGCGCGTACGGTCGACGAATACGACCTTCTGCACTTTCGCCGCCCAGCCGATCAGCGGCCAGGTCGCGACTTCGCGCTTGGCGACGAACACCATCGGCGCGATCGAGGCGAGCACGACGATGTCGACCCACGACACATGATTGGCCGCGATCAGCACCGGCTTGCCGGTGACGAGTTGCCCGCGGATTTCGACATTGATGCGCAGGATACGGCGCAGCAGGCGGTAATAGGCGACGGAGGCAGGCCCCCACAGCGGCGACTTCAGCGCGCCGAGCAACCATTGCACCGTGATCATGAACGGCAATGAAAGGAAGAAAAATCCGCCGACCAGAGCGATCCGTAGCATCAGTGTTCGGATTTCTTCTTGTCGTCGAGCGGCACGGCGTAAAGCTCGAGACGGTGATCGACCAGCCGGTAGCCGAGCTTGCGTGCCACTTCGGTTTGCAGCCGCTCGATCTCTTCCGAGCGGAATTCGATCACCTCACCGGTGCGGAGATTAATGAGATGATCGTGGTGCGATTCCGGGCTCTGCTCGTAGCGGGCACGGCCCTCACGGAAGTCATGACGCTCGATGATGCCAGCATCTTCGAACAATTTGACCGTACGGTACACCGTCGAGATCGAGATGTTGCTGTCGACCTTGACGCAGCGCCGGTAAAGCTCCTCGACATCGGGATGATCGTCGGCCGCCGCCAGAACGCGTGCGATGATGCGGCGCTGCTCGGTCATGCGCATGCCCTTGGCGACGCAAAGTGCTTCGATATTGGGGCGTTCAGTCATCCGTCACATTCTACGTCAGAACAAATCGCGGCGCAGCACCACCGCGTCGGTGGTGCGGCCGCTGCCGTCGTCATAATAGTTGGCGCGTCGCGCCACTTCCTCGAAACCGGCGCCGGCATAAAGCTGCGCCGCCGGATCGTTGGTCTCGCCGACCTCGAGGAAGATCGTGCGCACGCCGAGCCCGGCGAGCCGCCGCATGTGCAGAGCCAGCAATATTTTCGATAGGCCGCGCGCGCGAAACGATTTGTCGACCGCGACCGACAGAATCTCCGCTTCGTCGGCGGCAATGCGCGACATGATGAACCCGGCGAGCGCCGATCCTGCCATCGCGCGGTGGGTGAGGACGCTGTGCTCGCTCAACAAGCGCTCGACTTCGTCCTCGCTCCAGCCGCGCGCGAACGAGGCGGCATGGAGCGCTGCGATCGCGGGAGTATCGCGTGCCGTGGCTTCGGACAGCACCGGCTCTGCTCGGGCAAACAAGTTAGTGAGAAAGCTCATCGCCGCGCCAGCTGCGCCGCGTCTTGGGGCTGGGCGTCCGGCGCCCGCAGGTAAAGCGGTTTCGGCGGCACGCCGGTTTCTGCCGCGGCGGCCCCGAGCCGCGCCACCCAGCCGATGTCGGGCGCGCGGCGGGTATCAACGGCGCTGGGCGGCCGCTCGCCGGGCGGCCAGTGGTCGACCATGACCTTGGCGGCTGTGCCGACGACGCGCGGCGTGCCCATAGAGGCGACACGCAACGCGTCGCGCAGGCTGGCGAGTCGCGGCGGCACGATGGTGCGCCCGCCCGGCCCGAACACCTGCAGATAAATGTGGTCGTGCCGCGCATCGATCGCTGACACGACCGGCAGCGCGTCGTTCTCGGCGATGAAGGGCGCGGCATAAGCGGCCAGCGTCGACAGCCCGATCGCCGGACGATTGGCGGCGAGCGCGAAGCCGCGCGCCGCGGCGATCCCGACCCGCAGGCCAGTGAAGCTACCCGGTCCGGTGGTGACAGCGATACGGTCGATGCCGGAGAAGAATTCGATGTGCGCGCGGTCGAGTGCGCGCGCCACCATCGGCATCAGCGCCTCCGCATGGCCGCGCGTCATGTTCGTGGTTTCCGACGCCAGAATGCCCTCGCCGGTGTCGAGCACGGCGACAGAACAGGCTTCGAGCGCGGTATCGATCGCCAGGACGCGCATGATTCTCAATTTATCATGCTTAAAACGTAGATGCCCGGCAGACCGGCCGGGCACCACAGGGAAAACAGATGGAGAAGCCGATTACATCGGCCGCACTTCCTGCACTTCCGGCACGAAGTGCCGGAGCAGGTTCTGGATGCCGTGCTGCAAGGTTGCGGTCGAGGACGGGCAGCCCGAGCAGGCGCCTTTCATGGCAAGATAGACGATGCCTTCCTTGTAGCCGCGGAAGGTGATGTCGCCGCCGTCGCCGGCGACCGCTGGACGCACCCGGGTCTCGATCAGGTCCTTGATGGTGGCGACCGTGTCGGCATCCTTGGCATCGAAGAATTCGTCATCCCCTGAAGTGGCGGGCGTGCCGCTCGCCAGGACCGGCGCGCCGGTCATGAAATGCTCCATGATGGCGCCGAGCACGGCCGGCTTGAGCTGCTGCCAGTCGCCGTCGCTCTTGCTGACCGCGATGAAATCCGGGCCAAGCATTACGCCGCTGACATTGGGCACCGCGAACAACCGCTCGGCGAGCGGCGATTGTGCTGCGGCTTGCCGGTCCGGCATGTCGAGCGTGCCGTTGTCGAGCACGGCGCGGCCGGGCAGGAATTTCAGCGTGGCGGGATTGGGAGTCGTTTCGGTCTGGATGAACATTTATGGCTCCTGGCAGGACGGGGTTAACGCCCGCTGCCTTCACAAGGATAAATGGGCCCGCCGCGGCGCAGGGTCAACCGGGTCCGGAAAACCTTACGAACTGGCGTCGATTTCCTCGTCGCTGAGGTGCCCCGGCACGACCGCGACCGGAATCGGGAAGGTTCCTGAGGTTCTGGAAATCTCGGTGACTAGCGGCCCGCCGCCTTCCTTGCCGGTGCCGGCGGCGAGCACCAGGATGCCGATGTCGGTGTCTTCGTCGATCAGCTTGAGGATCTCCTCGGCGACGGCGCCTTCGCGGATCACGCGCTCGACTTTGACGTCGGCGATCTTCTCGGCGCGCTTCGCGAACTTGTCGAGCTCGGCTTTCGCCGCTTCCATCTGCTCGGCCTGCATCAGATCGGCGACGCCGAGCCATTGCTGATTACGGTCGCCGGTCTCGATCACCCGCAGCATCTCGACCACCGACTTGGTGCGTCCCGCGCGCTTGGCCGCCCAATACACCGCGCGGTCGCATTCCTCGGTGTCGTCGATAATGACGAGATATTTGCGCTTGTGGCCCTTCTCGAAGCTGCGGCGCTTTTTGCTCATGCGCGTATGCTCGCATGGCGCGCCGCCGGTGGACAAGTTGCGTGCGGCCTAGTGCACGAAACCGACGATGTCCTTGACCGCCTTCATGGTTTCGGCGGCGATCGCCGAGGCACGTCGCGAGCCGTCGCGCAGGATGGCGTCGATATGCGCCGGATCCTGCACGAGGCGCTTCATCTCGGCGCCGATCGGACCGAGCTTGGCGACCGCGAGATCGGCGAGCGCGGTCTTGAAGGTCGAAAACTGCCCGCCGCCGAACTCATTGAGCACATCGCTCTTGGTCTTGTTGTGGAGCGCCGCGTAAATGCCGACGAGGTTGTCGGCTTCCGGACGCTTCTCGAGACCTTTCTCCTCGCTCGGTAACGGCTCGGGATCGGTTTTGGCCTTGCGGACTTTCTGCGCAATGGCGTCGGCGTCGTCAGTCAAGTTGATGCGCGAATAATCCGAGGCATCCGACTTGGACATTTTCTTTGCACCGTCGCGCAGCGACATCACCCGCGTCGCTGGGCCCTGGATCAAGGGCTCCGGCAATGGAAAGAACGCCTCGCCAAATCCATGCGCGGCAATGGAGGCTCCGAAATCGGTGTTGAACTTCTGCGCGATGTCGCGCGCGAGCTCAAGGTGCTGCTTCTGGTCTTCGCCGACCGGCACATGCGTCGCTCGGTAAGCATGGATGTCGGCCGCCATCAGGTTCGGGTAGGCGTAAAGGCCAACCGAAACATTCTCGCGGTCCTTGCCGGCCTTCTCCTTGAACTGCGTCATGCGGTTGAGCCAACCCAGCCGCGCGACGCAATTGAAGATCCAGGCGAGCTCGGCGTGCTCGTGGACCTGGCTCTGGTTGAAGACGATGTGCTTCTTCGGATCGATGCCGCAGGCGATGAAGGCCGCGGTAACCTCGCGGATGCTCTTGGTCAGCTCGGCCGGATCCTGCCACACCGTGATGGCGTGCAGGTCGACCACGCAATAGATGCAGTCGTGGCTGTTCTGCAGTTCGACGAATTTGACGATGGCGCCGAGATAATTGCCGAGGTGGAGATTGCCAGTGGGCTGGACGCCGGAGAACACCAGCGGTTTGAAGGAAGGCGCCATGTGAAGACCTTTGGACAGTCTTGGAGTGCATTTTCGGGGCCGGTGGAGCAGCGTGGCCTGCGTCCCATTGCCATGCCCACCCGCATGCACGCAAGAACTAACTGGATGCGAATTTCAAAGCCATCGCCGGCACGCTATAGATAATTGGCGACATCTTGCGGCGGACGAACTTAAATGAGCAAAGACGAGCTGATTGTCCAACTCGTGAAAATTGCGCTCGGCATTCTGATCGCCGGCTATTTCTTGTGGTGGAGTCTGGAGGTGCTCAAACGCCTTCCGCCCCCGCTCTGAGACCCTTTCGCATTTCCTGCAACGAGTTTTGAGGACCCTCATGGCTGCCCCCCGCTACGATGTTGTCGGCATTGGCAACGCCATCGTCGACGTGATTGCCCGCGCCGAGGACGATTTCCTGGTCGCGCATGGCATGCACAAGGGGGCGATGACGCTGATCGACGAGACGCGGGCGCAGGCGATCTACAACGCGATGGGACCGGCGGCCGAAGTGTCGGGCGGGTCGGCCGCCAATACCATCGTCGGCTGCGCCAGCCTCGGCGCGCGCGCGGCCTTCATCGGCAAGGTGAAGGATGACAAGCTCGGCAAGAGCTTTGCCCACGATATCCGCGCCGCGAACGTCGCGTTCGATACCAAGCCGGCTGCGGACGGCCCGGCGACCGCGCGCTCCTTCATTATCGTCACGCCGGACGGCGAGCGCACGATGAATACCTTTCTCGGCGCGGCGCGGGACCTCTATTCGTCCGACATTGCCGAAAACACGATCAAGGACGCGGCGATCACTTATCTTGAGGGCTATTTGTGGGACCCGCCGCACGCCAAGGAAGCCTTCCTCAAGGCGGCAAAGATCGCGCATGGCGCCGGCCGCAAGGTCGCGCTGACTTTATCGGACGCATTTTGCGTCGACCGCTATCGTGACGAATTCCGTAACCTCGTAAAAAACAGCACCGTCGACATTCTGTTCGCCAACGAGCGCGAGCTGCACAGCCTCTATCAGACGGCCGATTTCGCCACCGCGGTGAAGTCGCTGCGCGCCGACGCTAAGCTTGCCGTGGTGACGCGCAGTGAAAAGGGCTGCGTCGTGGTGTCGAAGCATGCGACGGAAGAGGTGCCGGCGGCGTCGATTGCGAAGGTCGTCGACGCCACTGGAGCCGGCGATCTGTTCGCTGCCGGTTTTCTGGTCGGGCATTCGCGCGGCAAGGATCTGCGGACCTCCGCCCAACTCGGTGCGCTCGCCGCGGCCGAAGTGATCCAGCATGTCGGCGCGCGGCCCGCCGTGTCGCTCAAGGCGCTGGCGGCCTCGCAGGACCTGACAATCTAAGGAACGGCGCGGCTTCGGATGGTAACCAATTGGTAACCGAACGTGGTTACCGCTTGGTAAATCGCCAATCCGGAGCCACGCGCATGGCCGACCCCGACAACAGCACGCAACCTCAGAACGCGAGCGGCAAGGAATTGCCGAACGTCCCATCGCCGTCGATTTCTCCGGCGGACGACGCGCACAAGGATGCCGCTCCGGGCGAGCCGGTGCCGGCCTCGAATGCACTGACGCTCTTTATCGAAAAAGCCAAGCAAGAGGCGCCGAAGGTCAAATCGAGATTCAAATTCCCGGATTTCACTTTTACGATCCCGGATCTCGCGATTACCTTGCCGCACATTTTGATTACACGGCGCATGAAGCGCTACGCCTATCTCACCGGCACGTTCCTGTTCGCGGCCGCCTGTGGCGCGGTGGCGGGACTCGCGGTGAGCCAGAGCCACACGTCCGCCAAGGTCGACACTGCTTCGCTCGAAGAGACCCAGGCGATGCAGAAATCGATCGCGCACCTGACCAGGGAAATCGCCACGCTGAAATCCGGCGTCGATGCCGCCGCCAAATCGGCGAACGCGCAGATCGGCAAGGTCAATGAGCGTGTCGCCAAGATCGAGCAGTCCGACATCACCGGCTCGATCTCGAAGCCAGCCACGGTTGCCACTGTGCCAACGCCTGCGCCGGTCGCCCCCGCGCCAATGCCGCAAGCGCGCCCGCAAACCACGCCGACCATCGTTCCGGGCTGGACCGCGCGTGCTGCACGCAACGGCGCGATCCTGGTCGAGAACCAGGGTGATACGTATGAAGTGTCGCCCGGCGTACCACTGCCGGGCCTCGGCGCCGTCGAGAGCATCAAGCGTGACGGTGACCGCTGGGTGGTCTCGACACCGAAGGGCATCATCGTGTCGAGCAACGCGCCTCCGCCGCGGCCTCGCCCCTATTATACGCCGTATTATTACCGGCCGTACTGAGCCGCGATCCCAATCCGAAAACGGCGCCCGGGCCAGACTTGGGGCGCCGTTTTCATTTGTGCGTGACCCCGGTGGTCGGTTTCGGCGAACCGTGCCAAAATTCGGTCATGCGTTCGAGCTTGCGGTTCGGTCCGTTGGCGCTCCTTGTTCTGCCGTTATTGATGCCCCATCCGGTGTTGGGGCAGGGCGCCGCGCCTCCGGCAACGCAGAATGCCAAGCCCGAAATGACGGAAAGCTGCCCCGGGCTGGTCGCGCAGCGCCCGCAATCGCTGTTGCGCCGTGCGGCGCTCAATGGCGATCAAGTGCGCATCAGCTATATCGGCCACGCCACCTTTCTGATCGAGAGCCCGCGGCTGGTGCGCATCGCCACCGACTACAATGATTATGTAAAGCCGCCGGTCGTGCCGGACATCGTCACGATGAACCATGCGCACACGACGCACTACACCGAGCGGCCGGACCCGGCGATCAAATATGTGCTGCGTGGCTGGGCCGGCGACGAGAAGCCGGCGCGCATCGACGTTCAGGAGAAGGACGTACGGGTGCGCAACGTGCCGACCAACATTCGCACCTTCGACGGCGGCACCGAGCGGCACGGCAATTCCATTTTCGTCTTCGAGGTGGCGAACCTGTGCATCGCGCATCTCGGCCATCTGCATCACACGCTGACGCAGCAGCAGCTCAACGAGATCGGCCGGGTCGACGTGGTGATGGTGCCGGTCGACGGCAGCTACACGCTCGACCTCGAAGGCATGGTCGAGGTCCTCAAGTCGCTGAAGGCGCCGGTGATGATCCCGATGCATTTCTTCAGCATCTACACGCTCGATCGTTTCCTCTCGCGCGTGCGCCAGGATTGGGATGTCGAGACGTCCGAAGTTCCTTCGGTCGTCATCAGCAAGACGTCGCTGCCGCAAAAGCCCAAGGTGTTGGTGTTGCCGGGGCGCTGAGCGACTTTTCGGAAAATTCATCGACAAGGCGGTGCCATAACACCGCCACAAGCCAAAGTTATCCACACGGGCTTGTTGTGGAACTGGGAACCAATCCATAAGTGGAGCGTTCGAAGATTGCCTGACGGGGTGGGAAGGATCGCTGTCGCATGTCTCAAGCTTGGAGTAACTGGAAGCGTTTTCCGAACGCGCGCACCGGCGAATCTGTAGAAGCCCCGATCGGGCCCGGCGTTTACGAAGTGCGCCACGCCGAAACCGGCGAGCTGATCGCCTTCGGCCATTCGGGCAACGTCGCCAATTCAATCGCCGACCTCAAAGTCGATCACGGCGGCGGCTGGAAGAATTTCTTCCGCCGCGAGACGCCAATCACGTTCGTCGGCAACCTCGAATACCGAACCTGCGCCGCCGCGAGCCGCGCCGAGGCCAAGACCACGGCGCAACGCTTGATAGGCTTGCGTCAGACCTATTGGAAGCGCCGCATGGATCTCGGCTGGGCCGCGCGCCACTCGCAGCACTAGGACCTATCGCCCAATCGCTTGAAAACGGCCGGCCTTGCCGGCCGTTTTGCGTTGGCGCCGCGGCGCTTTGCCTTGCTGCCGGGGGTAATCGTATAGTTTTACGAGGGCAGTCTCACGGGGGCGTCGCGTCATGTTGAGCGCGGAGCAAAACGAACTCATCACCCGCACCGGGCCGGGCACCGCGGCCGGCAAATTGATGCGGCGCTATTGGCAGCCGGCGGCGCTGGTCGACGAGCTGTCCGGCAACCGCCCGATCAAACCGGTGCGGCTATTCGGCGAAGACCTCGTGATCTTTAAGGACGAGAACGGCCGCTATGGTCTCGTCGGCCGGCATTGTCCCCATCGTGGCACCGATCTGCTGTATGGCCGGCTCGAGAATGGCGGCTTGCGCTGCGCCTTCCACGGCTGGCTGTTCGACGTCACTGGCAAATGTCTCGAAACCCCGGCCGAGCCCGAGGGCAGCCCGTTGTGCGCCCACCTCAAGCAGAAGGCTTATCCGGTGGTCGCGCACAGCGGCATCCTGTTCGCCTATCTCGGCGGCGGTGAGCCGCCGGCCTTCCCGGACTTCGACTGCTTCGTCGCGCCATCGACTCACACTTTCGCGTTCAAAGGCATGATCGATTGCAACTGGCTGCAATCGCTCGAAGTCGGCATCGATCCAGTGCACACGTCGTTCCTGCACCGCTTCTTCGAGGATGAGGACCCGGGCCAAGGCTACGGCAAGATGTTCCGCGACACCTCGAAAGATTCCGACATGCCGATGACGAGGATCATGCGCGAGTTTCCGCGGCCGCGCATCGAGGTGGAGCCGACCGACTACGGCTTCCGGCTGCTGACGCTGCGGC
>JAFAQJ010000322.1 GCA_019246455.1 Pseudolabrys sp. | reverse complement strand
AATCCTTCACGTATTTCTCGAGCTCCCCGCCGGCATCGGGCAGCACACAATTGACCAGCCCCATCGTCTGCGCCTCGGCGGCGGTGAACTGCCGCGCTGTGTAGAAAATTTCCTTGGCGAAGGACGGCCCAACCAGGTCGACCAGTTTCTTCACGCCGCTATAGCGATAGCCCAGCCCCAGCTTGGCGGCCGGTACGCCGAACTTTGAGCCCTCGGTGCATATGCGCATGTCGCAGCACAATGCGAGGCCCACACCGCCGCCGATGCAGTAGCCGCGGATCATGGCGATGGTCGGCTTCGGAAAGTTGTAGAAGGCGTCGCTAGTGCGATCGACCACCTCATTGTAGTGATCGATGGCTTCCTGGGTCGAGCGTTCCTTGTCGAATTTGGAAATATCGGCGCCCGACACGAACGCCTTGCCGCCGGCGCCGGTTACGACGACGACACGAATATTATTGTCGTTGCGGAAATCCTCGAGGTAGTGCGCCGCGGCTTCCCACATCTCCAGCGAAACGGCGTTATGGCGCTCGGGATTGTTGAAGGTCAGGTAACCGACCTTGCCTTCCTTACGCGACAGCATCTTGTCCGTCATTCCAAGCTCCTAAACCGCTTTGGCGTCGTGCAGCGCCTTGATCTCGCCGGCGCTGAATCCGAACTCGTTGAGAATGTCGTCGGTGTGCTCGCCGAGATCGGGCGGACGGGCCGCGATCTTGCTTGGTGTGCGCGACAGCGTGAATGGCTGGCCGAGGAGGCCGAGCTTGCTGCCGTCGGCGCGCGCCGATTCCTGGGCAATGCCGAGATGCTTGACCTGCGGATCGGCGAAGACCTGATCCACCGAGTAGATCGGCCCGCACGGTACGCCCGCCTTGTTGAAGGCTTCGACCCATTGGGCGCTGGTCTTCTTTTCCGTCTCGGCCTCGATCGCGGCGTTGAGCTTGTCGCGATTCTGGAGCCTCAGCTTGCCGGTCTTGTAGTCGTCCGAAGTCAACCACTCCGGATGGCCGACGGTGTTGCAGAAGCGTTCCCAGATCGGACCGCCGGTGACGGCGATGTTGAGGTAGCCGTCGCTGGTCTTGAACACCCCGGTCGGGATCGAGGTCGGATGATTGTTGCCAGCCTGCTTGGGCACCTGTCCTTCGGTAAGGAAGCGAGACGCCTGGAAGTCGAGCATAAAGATCTGCGCTTGCAGGAGCGAGGTCGAGACCCATTGCCCTTCGCCCGATACTTCGCGCTCGAGTAGCGCCGTAAGAATACCGAGCGCGCAAAACAATCCCGCGGTGAGATCGGCGATCGGGATGCCGACACGCATCGGCCCGCCGCCCGGCGCGCCCGTCACCGACATCAGCCCGCCCATGCCCTGCGCAATCTGATCGAAGCCCGGACGCTTGGCGTACGGCCCGTCCTGGCCGAAGCCCGAGATGCTGGCGAGGATGATGCGCTTGTTGACCTTCTTCAGCGATTCATAGTCGATGCCGAGGCGGCCTTTCACATCGGGCCGGAAATTCTCAACCACAACGTCCGCTTGCGCGACCATTTTCTTGAACGCCGCGATGCCCTGCGGCGACTTCAAGTCGAGCGTTATGCTGCGCTTGTTGCGTTGAAGGTTCTGAAAGTCTGAGCTTTCGCGCGGGCCGCCCGGCCCCTCGCCTTCGGAGAGATGTGCCGGCGTCTCGATCTTGATGATGCGCGCGCCCCAGTCGGCGAGCTGGCGCACGCAAGTCGGCCCGGACCGCACGCGCGTCAGATCGAGCACCGTGAAGCGTTCGAGCGCGGTGGAAGCTCTCGGAAAAGCCATGAAGGACGTCCCAAACCCTTGTTTTTAAGTCTTTTTGGTCACTTGCCCCGACAATTCCCGATTAAACGGGCCTTGTCGAGGTGGGACTCTATTCATCATGCGCGCCGAGAACAGCGCCAATGCCTTGAAAAGGCCGTCGGGCCCTGCCATATCACCGGCGCGGATGAATCGCCCGGACTTCAGTTTTGTCGGGCTTTTTTGCGGGCCGCGTGCACGAAGACCTCGCAAGAGGATTTCGCCCCGCCTCTTCCGTAACTCCAATACGCCGACAACCCAGGCCACGCGGGATGTCTTTATAACCCCGCGAGTCAGCCGGTCGCGATGGCGATGCGGCCATGCTCGTACATAGAAAAGAGCTTCTTTGATTTCATTCAACGACTTCGGCCTCGTAGAGCCGATCACTCGCGCCCTCGCGAATGAAAACTACATCACTCCCACTCCCATTCAGACCCAAACCATCCCGCTCGCACTAAGCGGCCGCGACGTCATCGGCATTGCGCAGACTGGCACCGGAAAAACTGCCGCTTTCGCGTTGCCGATCCTGCATCGCATCGTGGCGAAACGCTTCCGTCCGGAACGCAAGGCGTGCCGCGTCCTCGTCCTGTCGCCGACGCGCGAACTCTCCGTTCAGATCAATGAAAGTTTCCGCACCTACGGCAAATATATTCGTCCGCTCGCGGTCGAGATCGCAATCGGCGGTGTGCCAATTAACAAGCAGATCCGCGGCATGTCGCATGGCGCCGAAGTGCTGGTGGCGACGCCGGGCCGGTTGCTCGATCTCGTTCATCAACACGCGGTGCGTCTCGACAAGGTCGAGGTGCTGGTGCTCGACGAAGCCGACCGCATGCTCGACATGGGCTTCATCCACGACATCAAGAAGGTCGTCGCGATGCTGCCGAAAGAGCGGCAGACCTTGTTCTTCTCGGCGACCATGCCGCAGGAAATCACCCAGCTCGCCAACGCGATGTTGCGCGATCCGGCCAAGGTTTCGGTGACACCGCAA
>JAFAQJ010000117.1 GCA_019246455.1 Pseudolabrys sp. | reverse complement strand
TTCAGTGGTCGCGGCCCAACCGCCAACGCCGAGCACGAGAAAGCCGACCACGATCAGCCCGCCGATCAGATGGCGCCGGATCGACTCTTGGGCCGGTCCGGACGGTGCCGGGAACGCGAATTCCAGCGCTGGCTTGACCGCCCGCTGAAACCGCACAAGTGCCTGTTCCAACTTCATTTTCAGACCTTACCGCCAACTTCGGACACCGCACGCGGCGGCCCCGGTAACGGACTGGGCGCTATCAGCTTGCTCATGATGGCTTCTTTCGGGCCGAACGCTTGCTGGCGGCCGCTTTTCATAACCATCAAGAGATCGACGCCAGCGATCGCGCTGGGGCGATGCGCCACCACAATCACGATGCCGCCCCGCGCGCGCACCGCAAGAATCGCCTTGGTCAGCGCTTCATCACCTTCGGCGTCAAGATTGGAGTTCGGCTCGTCGAGCACGACCATGAATGGATCGCGATAGAGCGCGCGGGCCAGCGCCACGCGCTGTGCCTGACCGGCCGAGAGCGCCGCGCCCTGCTCGCCGATCTGCGTGTCGTAGCCCTCGGGCAGTGCCAGGATCATCTCGTGCACGCCCGCGGTCTTCGCCGCCTCGATGATCTTGCTGGCGTCGGGCGTCTCTTCGAAACGGGCGATGTTCTGCGCCACCGTGCCGGCCAGTAACTCGACGCCTTGCGGCAGATAACCGATGTAGGAGCCAAGCGACTCCGAGGACCATTGATCGAGCGCCGCGGCATCGAGACGAATCTTGCCGCGCGCCGGCGTCCACACCCCGACCAGCATGCGCGCGACCGACGACTTGCCCGAGCCGCTTGGCCCGATGATGCCGAGCGCACTGCCCTTCTCGAGCTTGAAGGCAATATCCTGCGCTACGATCTTCTGTGTGCCCGGGGGCGCGACCGACGCGCTCTCGACGCTGAGCGAGCGGTTCGGCGGATGCAGGGTCATCAGCGGCGGTTGCGACGGCATCAAAGTGAGAAGATGCGAGAGCCGCGTCCAGCCTTGGCGCGCGGCGACAAAGCCGCGCCAATTGGCGATCGCGAGATCGACCGGCGCGAGCGCGCGCGCCGACAAGATCGAGCCGGCGATGATGATACCGGCGGTCGCCATCTGATAGATCACAAGATAGGCGCCGACGCCGAGCACGGCGGACTGCAACATCATGCGCAGCACTTTCGACACTGCGCCGAGCCCGCCGGACACGTCGCTGACGCGCTGCTGCGTATCGCGATATCGTTTGTTCTGCGCGTCGAACCGCGACGCGACTCGACCGACCATGCCCATGGCGATCAACGCTTCGGCGTTGCGCCGGCTCGCTTCGACGAGATTGAGCCGTAGCGTGCCGGCCTGCGCCGACTGCTTGACGGCGTCGCGCGTCATCGTCTCCGTCAAGAGCGTCAGCGCTACCAGGATGATCGCGCCGACCAGCGCGGTGACGCCGATCAGCGGGTGGAATGCAAAGCAGATCGCGAGATAGACAGGCAGCCACGGCAGATCGAAGAAGGCGACCGGACCGAGCCCTGACAGGAATGTGCGGATGGCATCGAGATCGCGCAGCGGCTGGAGGCCGTCCGGCCGCTGTCCGGCCTTGAGCGGCAGCCGTGCTATGGTATCGAATACGCGCGCGTTGAGTTTCTCATCGAGGGTCGCGCCGATCCGCACCAGGACGCGGCCGCGAATCATGTCGAGGACGCCGAGTGCGATATAGAGAAATGCGGCGAGAATGATGAGGCCGACCAGCGTCGGCACGCTGCGGCTCGGCAGCACACGGTCATAGACCTCGAGCATAAAGAACGAGCCAGTCAAATACAGCACGTTGATCATGCCGCTCATGACACCGATGCCAATGAACGCCGAGCGGCAGGCGTCAAGCGCCGTGCGTAACTCCGATGGAGCGTTCAGGTTCGGGTGTGGAGGGCTGCCAGGCGGCATACCGCGGTTCCTTTTATTGATCGGCGCGAGAATACCAGATGCGGCCCGTGACCGCCCCTTTTGCGCTGTGGCTTGGTAAAGCGTCAGCTTTCGCGGCGGGGCTTAAGCCAAATGCACGAACTGGTCGAGGTGTTGTTGGACCAGGCTCTGGGTAACGCCGGCGATTGTGATCGTATCCGGATGGCCTGACCCGTCCGCGGTGCCCAGATTGATGACGGCATTGCCGGCTGCGTCGTAAGTGATCGCGTTAGCCACGTCGTTCGAGGAGCCATCGCCGACTCCGGTGAACCCGAAGTCGTGCAGTCCGATTTTATCGAGGGACGTGTTGAAGTTGGCGATCGTGTCCGCGCCGAGATGATTATTGGCGTTGAATAAGAAGTTGTCGCTGCCGTTCGTCCCGACCGTCACCGAGATCAGCTGCGTAGCGGATGCGGTGTGGTTGTCCGCTACTTCCACGTTGTAGGACTGCGTCACTAATTGGGTGAGATTATCCAGCGCGGCATTGGTCAGGCTGAAATGCCAAGCGATCGAGCCGGGCGTCGAACCGTTTGGCTCGGTCAACGAATTGTCGAGGCTAAACGTGCCGATGTATCCGCTCGTGTCATGGGTCTGGTTCGCAGTGTGCGTGTCGGTGCTGTCCGCGTCGGTGAATGCAATCGTGCCGTCCGCGACATCCTGCGCGTCGCTAGACAGGCCGGTGCGGACCGAGACATCGTCGATACGCCAGTAGTCGGACGGATTAAATGCCGCAAATTGCAGCGCCGATTGATTCGGAGCCGCCGCCCCATCCACATCAAAAACGTAATGCGTATAGTCGCTCGATTGATCCACGTTCGAGAGATGTAAAAGGTCCTGGCCGTTCCAACTCGCCGTAAAGTCATTGTTATGAGTGTCGTCGCCGTTACTCAGCCAGAAGCTCAGCGTATAGTGCACGCTGTCGCTCGTAGAGATGTCCTGGCTGAGTTCAACCTGCGTATTGAGGTCGCTTGATCCGATAGCCGCATCCGCACCACCGCTGTGCGAGGGCCCGTCCGCAGTGCTCAAATTGCCTGTCGCGTTGGTCAAGGTCCAACCGGTGAATTGGGCCGCTCCCGTATTGTCGAGAGAATGCGACTCAAAGCCGCCGTTGGTCACGAGTTCAACCAACGAATTGGTGGCCGAGTTGGTTTGGCTGATCACCGGCGCATCGTTGGTCCCGGTAACGGTGATGGTCACCGGCTGGGTGACGACGCCACCATGGTGGTCGTCGACCTGCACCGTATAGGTGAGCGTGACGGTTTCGCCCGCCGCCAGATAATCGAAGTTCTTGTCGGCCGCCGAGAAGCTCCAGGCATCGGAGCCGCCTGTCCCGGTCCCCGTCGTGTCGGCCAGCGTGCCGAGCGAGAGCCAGCCCAGCACGGTCGCCGCCAACGGCAGACCCGAGGTCACGCCCGACGTCGAGACCCCGGTGATCGACACGATGTGCGTGTCGCTGAGATCGGCATCGGTGAAGGTCACCGCACCGCTCGCCGTATCAGCAGTATTCGAACCCAACGTGCCGGTAAGTTCGGTGATCGCCGCGCTCTGAGTCCCGCTGCTGATCACCGGCGCATC